>NZ_JAJMPA010000004.1:300000-418421 GCF_020991475.1 Pedobacter sp. MC2016-14 | reverse complement strand
AATCCTACTATGCCTTACGCTGCAATGCTGTGGCTCTTGCTAAAGGGTTAAAAAAGATATCCTGGCGCAGCCAAAATTTTACTCCAACCCCTGTTTCGGTATAACTAAAAAACTCAGGTAAATACTCCATGCCTATGCAATCTGCTGGATAGAAACTTTTATCCATTCTTAGTTTATTGTTAAATTGTGTAAAAATATTCAATCTGATTCTTATAAATCAGTATAATTGCATTTAAGGCTAAATCTAAATGAAATTGAAAGCAATTTATATAATTCTTCTTACTGTTCTTTTCAGCTCGGGACTTACTGCCCAGGATAAGAATGTAAAACTCCCGGATAGCTGGTTTAATCTTGATCTGATTCAAAACGGTTACTTTGGAATAAGTACCGAGAAAGCATATAACGAATTGCTAAAGGGTAGAATGCCTAAGAAAAAAGTTATTGTGGCTGTTATTGATGGGGGTGTAGATGTCAATCATGAGGATTTAAAAGATGTGATCTGGAAAAATAACGGTGAAATTGCTGGTAACGGAATAGATGATGATAAAAATGGGTATGTTGATGATGTAAATGGCTGGAATTTTATTGGATCTGCTAGTGGGACTTTGGCTTATGACAATTTAGAATTGGTTAGAATATATAAAAAGCTATTGCCAAAGTATGGCTCAACAATTCGTTCTACAGTTTTGGATAGCGCTGGGAAGGTAGATTATGCATTATTTACCAGGGTAGCAGCAGAGTTTGGTAAAAAATATGATGATGCAGATCAAAGTTATAGATACCTGGTTGCCATTAATAAAGTTATGGATTCTGTTGCCCACGCTAATCATAAAAATATTCCATCATTGGAAGATATAGATAAATATATTCCAGATGATGAGATGGAAGAGCATGTTAAACGCGCCATAAGGTCTGGATCAAGAAAAAGTGGTGGTTTTGAAAAGTTTTATAAAGAGATAAAAGATGCATACAGGCAGTATGATATAATGATAAAATATAACCTGAACACGAAATATGATGAACGGGCGGCACTTGTTGGGGACGACTATGACAATTCCTCGGAAAAAAATTACGGAAATAAAGATGTAGCCGGGCCAAATGCCGATCATGGCTCTCACGTATCTGGAATTATTGGGGCGGTAAGAAATAATAATTTTGGGATTAATGGTGTTTCGAATCATGTTATTGTAATGCCTGTTCGTGTTGTTCCGGAAGGTGATGAGCGGGATAAGGATGTAGCTAATGGAATTAGATATGCGGTAGATAATGGCGCAGACATCATTAGTATGAGTTTTGGAAAATCATTTAGCTGGGATAAAAAAATTGTAGATGAGGCTGTAAGATATGCTGAAAATAAGGGTGTTTTGCTCGTACATGCAGCTGGAAACGATAATGTAAATGTAGATGTAGAAGAGAACTTTCCTAATAAGTATTTTGCTGGACCGGAGGCGAATGCATATAAAAACGCCATAGATAAAAGCAAAAAAGCAATTCCTCTTTTATTTCCGCTAAATGGGGCAAATTCAGGGCGGGTTTCTGTAGATAGAGTGGGAAAAGGAGTTGATGCAGAAGCATTGAAAAAGACTTCGAGAGAAATAGACTCTCTGAGGTCGCTTATACCTTATGCTAAGAATTGGATTGAAGTTGGTGCAAGCAGTTATAAGGACGATTTAGATCTAAAAGCCTCATTTTCAAATTATGGAAAATATAATGTTGATGTTTTTGCACCTGGCTTTATGATAAAATCTACTACTGCGGGTTCTAAATATGATGTATTCGATGGAACTAGTATGGCAGCACCTGTTGTGTCTGGACTTGCGGCATTGATTTTAAGTTATTATCCAGATTTAAAGCCGATACAATTAAAGGATATTATTATGAAATCTGTAACAAAGGTAAATCATAAAATTAGGTATGATAATGAGAAAGGTGTAAGCTCCAGAATTTCATTTAGTGAGATCTGTGTAAGTGGGGGTATTGTGAACGTTTACAATGCACTAAAATTAGCAGAGACATTATATAGATAAAGCCAAACCATCCGGTTTGGCTTCCAAACATAACTAGATCTAACCAAATCTAAAACGAGCTATTTTTATAGTATGAAGCTGAACTATTTCTTATGAATTAGTAGCTGAGATTACAATCGAAGCTAATAGTTTTTCCGCAGGGAAGCTATCATCTTGTGTATCTATGAACCTAAAGGCAATTTTTCTAGTTGGCGTAACTACATAGGTGGCCAGTAGCGGTGCATTATTGTCAATGCCAGATATCCTGTTGTAAATTGGGTCTGCAGCATTAAATATACCAAGGTTCTCAGCGAGAATATTTTGGGGGTCGGCATAAATATTTAAACTCAAATTATGGTCAACAATCAATTGTCTTAATGACCTTAAATCTGCATCAGAGATAACCAAAAGCTGTCCACCAAGTATATTTATATCTTTTTGTAGAGCCTGAAGTGTTTTTAATTGCTGCAGTCCGTGTCTTTTCCACTCGGCAGAGTAAAATGCAAGTACAAGGGGTTTTCTAAATAATTGCTTTTCGGTAATTAGGTTATCGTGGCTAATAAAGGTTGGTTTTCCCTCCCAATATCCTTGATCAGCCTTTAAATAGAAGTTTGCGATGATTTCACCTATTTCTGCCGGTTTTGAACGTAAAGGCGTGATAGTTGGAATTGAAACGTGTTCAGTATTGAAAATGTAGACGAGTTTATTTAATATCGTTGTCATAGGTTAAGAATTTTAGTGGTATTTAAATAAAAACTAATTGTGCAGACCTCCCGTGTTAATTATCGTTTCAAAACTTAAAACTTAAGGAGGATGTTGTTGAATGCTATAAGGCACACCAACAACAGCAGCGCATTCGCATACTGGCGTAAGGCATTAGAGAGGGGATTATATGTAGCAGTGCTATTTTCATCTACGACAAATATAGATAAAATATTTAATCTACCAAATTAGTAGTATTAATATTTCAAATAAACTACTTTTGTAGTTGTTGATATAATTAGTTAAACTATGAATTGTAAAGAGACCAGTTATTTTCTTGCTAGGGATATTAAACATATCGAACACACTTCACTATTTTTTAGAGGAAAATGGAAGTTGTTAATCTTGCAGTGCTTATTTGATGATAAAAAACGCTTTAACGAAATTGTGAAAGCTATCCCTAAGATTACAACGAGAATGCTAAGCAGAGAATTAAAAGATTTAGAAGGTAATAGGCTCATTGATAGAATTTGCGACAAAGCATCGAATGGCATAGTAGACTATCAGCTTACTGATTATGGAAGGTCATTTTGGCCTATACTTTACGAAATGATAAAGTGGAGTGAGCATCATTCTGAGGTATTGATAGAAGAATCCGACGCTTAAAATCAATTGTTTCAGAATACTAATTGATAAAATAGAGTACAATTTAGGCAATCCCAATCCAATTCAGCGAGCTGCCATAGTGCCAGATTCTCTAAAAATAGGTAAACGATCAGCCATGTTAAGGAAATTAAACCTCAGTATCGAAGAGCGTGATGCACTGGAGGGCTTTTTAAAATCCATAAGTACCAGGTTCAGTAAACCTGCACCTCCCGTATTACCTAAATAAACTATATGGCCTTTAGCGGTAATGATGATTGCCGTAGGCCATATATCCTTACGGCTAGTGCCAGGCCAATGACCACCATACACATGCTAAAAGGAAAAATATACATCAGCCCAAACTGACTTGCCACGCCACCTACCAACGGTCCGGTTAAGCCCAAGGATAAGTCAATAAATAATCCATAACCACCCAGGGCAGCGCCCTGGTTAGAATCAGGAACCAGTCTTACAGCTTCCACGCCCAGCGCCGGGAATACCAATGAAAATCCAAGTCCGGCAATACCGGCACCTATTACCGCTAGGTAAGGATCTTTTGCCAACCATAAAATCAGCAAACCTATAGATTCTACTGCGAGGCAAGTCATCGCTGTTTTCATTCCACCGTAAGTGTCTATAGAGCGTGCAAAAAATATTCTTCCCAGTACAAACAGCAAGCTAAAAACAGATAAGCACAATACTGCGCCCTCCCAGTTTAAGTAGGCATAATACAACGTAATAAAGGTAGAGATGGTACCAAAACCCAATCCACCTAATGCCAAACAAATGCCATAAGGGGTTATGGTTTTCAATACTTTTATAAAAGGCTGTCTGGGCGTGTTGCTTATTTTTCTAACAGCAGCTTTGCTTCTTGCATAAAATAAGCCTGCAAGGCCAACGGCAATAATTACAAGACCTATACTGCCCAATTCAAAGTGATTGTTTAAAATTACACCAAGTGGGGCGCCGATGGCTATTGCGCTGTAATTGGCTATTCCGTTAAAAGATATTGCTTTAGCAGTATGCTCATTTCCTACTACAAATATGGCCCAGTTAACCGGACTGGCACCTATTAGTCCCTCAGCAAAACCCGTGGTTAATCTGGTTATCACCAAAATGCTCAAACTTAGCAATGGCATATCCTTAAAAAAGTAAGCGGCAAACAGGAATACCCCGCTAACGGCAAAACCAGTCATACCTAATACAACAGCTGGCTTAGGCCCTCTCTTGTCAACAATACTGCCTGCATAACCTCGAGAAAGAAAAGTAGTAATATACTGAATACTGATTACCACACCCGCAATAACGGTGCTATATCCCAAGCCCTGGTGGATAAATATAGGTAATACCGCCAGGGATAAACCAATGGTAAAATAGCCTATAAAACTGAAAGCTACATATCCAGCTATTGTCATCCTGATCTGTGACATGGATTTAGCCGTAATTGTTGAAGATTGCATTTATTTCTGGAGTAATGTGGTACAAAGTTAGCCACATTACATTTGGATGCAGGATTTAAAGGAACACTTTACTTTCAGCAAACATTTAGATCGCGCAGTGATTTTACATCAATTCCTTCAATGCACGTCTGCTCCATTGTGCATTTCTCCGGCGCAGGTAACGCGGAAGGAGTTTGATCTCTTCCCTCACAGCCTGAAACTGTAATTTAGCTTCAGCTTTTTGCTGCTGTTTCTTTAAAAACATACCGTAATGGAACATTGCTTCCAAAGAATGGTGGTTGCGGATAATTCTTTTGTAGCCTTGGTGAACGGCCTCTATTTCCCCTATACCTTCCAATGCCCTTACGTGCAACAACTCATCTTCCACCATACTAAAGTTGCCATTGTTTTTATTCAGCTGGTCAAAAAAACGAATGCTCTCCTGGTATTGTCCATTTTGAAAATACTGCCTGGCAAGTTGTAAAAGTATAGCAGGATCATCTACATATAAACCTTTCAAACAACTTGATGTAAGCTCAATAGCTTTTTCATATTGTTTTTGCTCGGCGTAAGCCTCTGCCAGGCCCAGCTTATTTGTAATGCTGCCAGAGATCTGTACTTTACGTTCCCATTGTTTAATCTTCTGACCCGGCATAAAATACCTTTGCAGACTGCTTAAAAATGTTCCATTTCGTAAATCAGGAAGCACTTCCATGTAGAGATAAATCAAAGATCCTATCACAGGGATAAATATGAGCATGTAAAGCCATTGTTTACGATCTGTTTTAAGCGCATGGATAATCACAAGAATTTGCAAAGGAATGGCAATATAGTAAACAGAGCTGTCCAGACCGAATAAATTGTAGAGCATAAAGTTTGTCAGTTTTGATGCCTAAGGTACAAACTCTTTGGCAATAATTAATTTAGGGCACCATAAATTTCGGCAAAGAGCAAGCCGCTTCCACCTCCGTAGTGTTTAACACAGGGTCTGGGTGGTTGCAGCTCCTTCAATTTTTTAATTAACAGGTTTTCTTCTTCTTCCGTTAGCCCGGCACCAATTAAAACCAAATCAAAATCTTTCTCCTCTACAAGTTCTAAAGCAGCTGTGGCATCAGTGCAACCTGTTGCCTGCCACAGCTCATTCGCATTTATCAACCTTAAAATTACTTTTAAGATGTGTTCATGCGTACCAACAACTAGAATTTCCTTTTTCATTTAAATGGACATAGGTACTTCCATAATCAACACTTCTGCACCGGCTGTAGCCTCCAGGCTAAACCCTGCATTATCCCAAATGCCGTAACCATCTCTTGTTTCCAATACCTGGCCATCCACTTTCAAGTCTCCTTTTAACACAAAAATATAAGCGCCGTTTCCTGGTTTGTGCAGTTGGTAATCCAGCGTAGTTTGTGCTGTAAACTTGCCAAGGTTAAACCAGGCATCCTGATAAATCCAAACCCCTTCATCATCTTGATTTGGAGATAAGATTTGTACCAGCGTGTTGGCTTTACCATCCAGGTCATATTTTTGCTGATCGTACCTTGGACTCACATTTCTCTTGTTAGGGAATACCCAGATCTGTAAAAACTCAACCGCATTATCTCCATCTTTGTTAAACTCTGTATGGTAAATTCCAGTTCCTGCGCTCATTACCTGGATCTCTCCCGGTGCAATAACAGCAATGTTGCCCATGCTGTCCTCATGCTGTAACTCGCCCTTCAGTGCAATAGAAATGATTTCCATATTGTCATGGGGGTGTTCCCCAAAACCTCTTCCACCATTAACAGCGTCATCATTGAGTACCCTTAGGGCACCAAACTGAACCCTTTCCGGATTATAATAATTAGCAAAACTAAACGTATGAAAACTTTTAAGCCATCCGTGATCTGCTGCACCACGTGTACCCGCTTTGTGAATTAATGTTTGTGCCATGTCTTTTAAATTATACTACAAATTTAAATGCTTTAACAGCCCGCAGCATTGATGTAGGGTAAGAAAGGCCTGGCCCACTATTTTCCTTTATCAGAATGCCCCAGGTCTTTCTCCGGACTAACCACATCACGAACCAATTGCTTTAATGCTTTAATCTCTGGAAAATGCCCACTTTCCTTCCTGTCAAACACAACATCGCCGTCTATCCTTATGATAAATGTGCCCCCGGTTTCACTGGGTTGTAGCAACACACCATGTAAATCATCAGTAAAAGTGCTCAGCAGTTCCTGCGCCATATAGGCAGAACGCAGCATCCATCCACATTTCGGGCAATATTCAATAGCAACAACAGGTTTCAGCATTTAGCAACAACTTAAGTAATTACAAAGATTGCAATATCGTTATTTATTGGTGATAAAAACGGTTTTACCCCCACGGCCATTCTTGTTAAATACACGAAGCCCTATTTTACCCTTCATCGTTATGGGTTTAAGATAATTGCGGCTCTTCACATTTGGGATACTGCCATCCGTAGTATATTTAATCAGCATACCTGGAAACTGAACATTAGCCAATACCTGTCCATTTTCATTTGTTACCCCCGGTTCAGGAATTCTGTAAGTAAAACCATGGTGGTAACGGTCTAACCTTGGCAGTTCTCTTTTTCCCAATACATTCACAAATTCATTCCACGCGGCATTATAAGCAGGATTATTTAATGTGTTCTCTCCAATAGCAGACCATTTAGGATCTTCAGACCATGCTCTTTCTGCAGCGGCCATTAATTTGGGTAGCAATAAATATTCAAAAGCCAGCGTATCCGTTAGCGTTTCACTCCAAAGCGCAGCCTGTAAACCCACAATATTGTGTTTGAATGCCGGATTTAGCAGATCTTTGTCTTTAAAAAAATCCTGTTTTACAGGGTCGCCATACTCATTCTCTGTAATGCTTTTATAGTAGTTATAAGGAATAAATCCAAAAGGCTTATTGATGTCTACATAGCCCGCCCAATTCATGCCGGCCTCGTAAAAGCTTTTGTTATAGGCCATATCCAGGTACATGTTGGTCACATTAGAAAGCACCACCTTAAAATCAGCATTTGCAAGTCTATAAGCCAAATCTTCAGATCCTGTCCCAATAATATTGTTCCATACATCTACCTGATAGTTTGATCCTTTCAGCGCCTCATCAGCTACCAAAACCTGTCTTCCATTTTTGTCAGCATGTTTCAGCGCAATCTCTTCCCAGCCATATAAAGAAAGGTTTCGGGCTTTAAGGAGGGCATTCACCTTTTTAAAATAATGCCTCCACAAGTCGTCTGTATTCCTAAGCGCTGTATCTTGCAACATCAACTTACGGATTGCCGGAGAATTGCTCCACACCCCTTTGGGTACCTCGTCGCCCCCCATATGTATGGTGGTCAATGGCGCCTTAGCATCCTTATAAATAGCAACAATTTCGGTAATTACCTGTTCCAGGAAGCGGTAAGATGAGGGGAGGGCCACATTCAATACATTGTCATTCCAGCCCTGTACAGATCTGTAAATGGATTGATCTGCCGTATCCCTTAATAAAAATTCCTCTGCATTTTTCAAGTCACCTTTAGCAAGTAATTTTAAATATCGGGCATCCATAGATTTTATAGCTGCTCTGGCATGGCCCGGCGTTTCAATTTCCGGAATAACTTTAATATGCCTTGCCGTGGCGTACTTTAAAATTTCTTTAAAATCTTCTACAGTGTAAAAGCCAGTCCCGCTGTGCCCGTTTGCAGCGGCACCCGAGCCGTAAGATGGGGGCAGGATGCCCTTGCCATCCATAGTATAACCTCTGGTTGCACCTGTTTCCGTAAGTTCCGGTAGCCCTGGAATTTGCAGCCTCCAACCTTCATCATCAACCAAATGAAAATGTAGCACATTTAATTTGTACAAGCTCATCACATCCAGCGTTTTTAGAATCTGAGATTTTGGGAGGAAATTTCTGGCTACATCAACCAGTAATGCCCGGTGTTTAAACCTGGCAGAATCCAGTACCTCTACAGTATTAAGTTTTATGGCCGATTTTATAACCTTTCCATAAGCTGGTGATGCCAGTGTTTTCAAAGACTGGATGCCATAAAAAATTCCAGACGCAGTTCCCGAGGCCAATTTAATTCCCTTAGTACTTACATTTAAAGTATAGGCATTTCCAAGCGTTGGGGCATATATAAGGTTAATGCCGTTTGGCGCATCTGCCAAGTCATTAGAAATGCTCAGTTTAGTCGGCATTACTTTGGCAAGTTCTTCTTGAAGTAATTTAGCCTCAGTTTCAAATCGGGCATCGGTCACAATCTGTGTTTTTCCGTTCAATTCCAGCCAGGCACCCGTTTCCTTATATTTAACAGGCTTTGGAAAAATCTTGATTAGCCCATCTTCTGCAAGTTCTGTAATTGTGCTGTTGGCTAAATAGCTGGTTTGCGCAATTGAGAGTTCAATGGTATCTGTCTTTTTACTCTTGTTTTTAAGGCCAAAATATGCTTTAGGATTGGCTTTATCTACCAGAAAAAAGCCCGATGGAAGTTCAGTGTAGTTTCTAATGCCAGGAATTAGAAATTCTATCCGGTGTGCTTTTCCTGTAAGCAGGGGCTTGTATTTGTCATTGGGATACAAATAATGCAAATCACCATTAACCTGTTTAATGTCGTACATTAGTCCTTCAGCAGCCTTTAGCTTAGGCACCTTTATAGAATTAAAATAGATGCCCCAGTTTTTGCCTGCCAGGGTGTGCCCAGGTTCAATACTAAACAAAAAGGTCGTAGCCTTATCTTTTATCTCCCATTCATAAACATATTTGTTTTTAGAAGATTGACCGAAAGAATTTAACGTCACAATGATAGTTAGCAAAATAACAAGGCCAACAAGCCGGAAGTTTGATTTGGTGTAAAAGCTCATAAAACAAAGCTATTTTATTAGCCATCTCAAACATTTCCAATAGTCCGTAATCTGTGTAATTTTAGTCGCTCAGCTTGTCATCCTCAAGAAAAGGTTTGTCTTTAGGAAGCTTGGCTTTTAGTTTTTGCACATAATCTTTAGGACCTATGTCGTATTTTTTCACAAAACTCTTGGTAAAATAAGAGGGGGTTGCAAAGCCAACCTCATAAGCAATTTGGCTAATGTTTAATTTCCCTTCCTGTAATAGCCTGATGGATTTTTTAAGCCTGATGTTTTTAATAAAATCGTGTACACCCGTTCCTGTCAATGCTTTAAATTTAGCATACAGTACCGTTCTGCTCATGCCGGCCAGCTCACAAATCTTTTTATAGTCCAGATCTGTATCATTCAGGTGTTCTTCAACATATGCATTCATCTTCTCAATAAACTCTTCGTCAAGTTTGTTGTAGCTAATTCCCTCAGGAAGCAGGTCTTCTGATCCGGAAAATCTCTTTTTAACGTTCTCCTGATTCCTGATTAGGTTCAGGATCACCCGGAAAAGAATCTTTTGGTTAATCGGTTTGGTTAAAAAAGCATCAGAGCCAGCCTCGTAAGAGGCCAGTTGCCCACGCTCTCCTGTGTTGCTTGTAATAAGAATAATGGGAATGTGGCTGGTGCTGTATTGCCCTTTCATGCGGTTACAAAATTCAAGGCCATTCATCACTGGCATCATCATATCCGTAATAATCATATCCGGTTGCGCATCTGTAGCAATCTTTAAGCCCTCTTCCCCATTTCCGGCTTCAAAAATTTCAAAGGTTCCAGAGAGCAGCAACTTAACAAAGTTTCTGATTTCTTCATTGTCATCCACAATCAAGATTCTTTTACCTTTCAATAACGCTGCGTCTTCCTGTGCAAAATTGACTTTCTCTGGCATAAAAGCAAGGCCAGGTTCTGGCAAATCAACATTGCTGTTGGTGCTGCCGACAGATTTTGGAAGGGTAATGGTAAATATCGATCCTACATCTTTAACGCTGCTAATATCCAGCGATCCTTTGTTAATCTGTATAAATTCTTTAACAAGCTGTAAACCAAGGCGGGTTCCTGTTTCGCCAGAGGTGCCATAAGAAATGGATTTGTCCTGGTCCTGATGAATATCGCGAACCTGTTTCTCGCTCATTCCAATGCCAGTGTCTTCAAATTTCAAGATCACTTCAGTATCCGTTTGCCTGGAAGTAATGGTAATGCGCCCATTTCTATTCGTAAACTTAATGCTGTTGTTGATTAGGTTCCGTACAATAGCATCCAGCATGTGTTTGTCTGCCGTTACCACATGGCCAATGTTAATATCCAGGTGTGCACTTATGCTTTTATTGGTCAACTGGGTTTCTGCCAGGAAAATGTTTTTCATCACCAGTTCATGAACATTGATCTGCAAAGGCTCGTAAGACAGGTTTTGAGATTGTGTCCTTGCCCAGTCCAGCAGGTTTACCACAAGCTCATTAATAGAATTAGAAGCATTGCTGATGTCCTTTGTTTGGGCCTGAATCTCTTCCTGATTCATTTGCGAAAGCTTTCTGTGCAATTGCTCAGAAATCCCATGCAAGGCCGTTACTGGGTTTTTAAGGTCATGCGCAATCATAGAAAATAATTTATCTTTCGTCTTATTGCTTCCTTCCAGTTCATTTACAGTACGCTCAAGGTCTTGCTTTTGAACCACAATATGCTGCTGCTGATCCAGGATTTTATCCGTTTTACGCTGAATCTCCTTATTAGATTCCTCCAGGTAAAAGTTCTGCACCTGTATTTTCTCATTACTTTCCAGCAAAATTGAATTCGTCTCAGAGAGTTCATGTGTTCTGGAAGCCACTTCTTTCTCCAGTTGCAGGTTTCTGCTTCGTATTGCCGCCAATCTATAATAAAAAAATAAAACTACAGCACCAATAACCAGCAGCAGTTCCAAAAGAATAAACCACCAGGTTTTCCAGAAGGGGGGAGTAATCACAAGTACAATTTCCGAAACCGCGTCAGACCATTGCCCTTCACTATCGGTTCCTTTAACCTGCAGTATATACTTTCCCGCATCAAGATTGGTAAAGGTTACATTGTTTTTGCTACCCAGATCATGCCATTTGTCGTCAAAGCCTTTAAGTTGGTACTGGTATTTTTTCTTTTCCTTTGATGCAAAATTCAAGGATGCAAACTCAAATGAAAATACCGAAAGGTAATATGGGATAACAATTTTTTTGGTTTCAGAAATGGTTGCCTTTAAAGGAGAGTCAGCATCTTCATTTTCGGCTACAGGAACATTTTTATTAAAGATCTGGAAGTTGGTAAAAACGATGCTGGAAGGTGCTGGCTTTCTGTCCATGCTTTCCGGTAAAAAAGAGTTAAACCCATTTTTACCACCAAAATACAGTCTCCCGGCACTGCTCATCAGGTTGCCATATTTAAATTCATTGTCCTGCAGGCCATCCTCTACAGTAAAATTCTTAATGGCGTTTCCTGGTCCAATTCTGCTCAAGCCTTTATTAGTACTAATCCAAATATGTCCCTTTTTATCGCCTAAAACCGAAGTTATTACATCGTTGGCGAGGCCATTCTCTGTAAAAAATACTGTGTTTTTATAAGTAACAGGATTAAATTTATTTAAGCCAAAGTTTGTAGCCAGCCACAAAAAGCCTTTCGCATCCTCATAAATAGAACCAATTCTATCATTACTAATCCCGGCATTCTGGTAAGGCTTAGAAATAAAGCGTTGTTGTTTTTCATCAAAAAGGTTCAACCCTCCACCATCAGTACCTATCCATAAATTGCCTTTCCGGTCTTCCTTAAGCGTTAAAATGTAGTTGCTGCTAATGCTGGACGGATTTTTTTCATCATGAACAAAATGTTTAAAAACGTGCTCCTTTTCTAAATATAGATCCAATCCACCACCATATGTTCCTACCCAGATCCTGCCTTTACTGTCCTTTAATATATAAAAAGCATAATCGCTGCTTAAACTTCCGGGCTCATTAGCGCTGTGCTTAAAGTGCCTGTATTGTTGGTTGGGGCTAATTACACTAATGCCGTTAGCCCAGGTGCCTACCCAAATATTATGGTTATCGTCTTCTGCTACAGATAGCACATAGTTGCCACATATACTGCCAGTGTTGCTTGCCTGGTGTTTATAAACTTCAAATCTGCCAGATTTTTCATTAAACTTATTAAGTCCACCACCATCTGTACCTATCCAAATGTTGTTTTTGCTGTCCTCAAAAAATGAATTTACGATATTGTTGCTCAGACTATTTGCACCATCTTTGTGGCGGTAGTGTTCAAACATTACCGCGTTCGGGTTGGTCATGCAAATTCCGGCATTAGAGGTACCCATCCACATGTTTCCAGAGGCATCTTTTTTAATACAATTGATGGTATTGCTGCTGATGCTTTTGCGGTCGTTTTCTGAATGAAGGTAAGTAACCACTTGATAGGTAGGAGGGTTCAAAATAAACAAGCCACCATTTTCTGTGCCCACCCACAGGTTGCCCGTATTATCTTCTGCAATACACAACAAGTAATTTTGGTTTACACTAATGGCGGTTTGGTTTTTATGCAGTGCTGAAATACCAATAAATTTTTGGTTCTCTTTCTTAAACAAATTTAAGCCCCCCCCGTATGTGCCAATCCAGATATTTCTTTTTTTGTCCTCAAAAATAAATTTGATGTGGTTGTCTGTCAACACAACCTGATTGTTGTTGTTATAATAGCGTTTAAAACGTTTTGTAGCAGCATACCATACATTTACACCTTTTCCATTTGTACCAATCCAAATGTTCCCTTCAGTATCCTGTGTAATGCAAGTCACATTATTGCTGCTCAACGTTTCCGGATTTTTTGGATTGTGCTTATAGCAGGTAAGTTTGCCTGTATCCTCCCTATAACTAAAAAGCCCCTCATCCCTAGTCCCAATCCACACCAATCCTGTTTTATCGTGAAATATGCATTGTATCCCTTTTATAGTATGGAGCACATTATTTACAAATTTCTCTTTGTTCAGGTTAAACCTGATTAAGGTTTCTTCACCCGTGCCAATCCATAAAAAGCCTTTTTTATCTTCTGTTATGGTTTGAATATCGTTAGATCCTATGCTGCTTTTATCCTGAAAGCTCTTTTTGTAAACCGTAAAATTGTATCCGTCATATTTATTTAAGCCATCCTTTGTACCAAACCAAAGGAAGCCTGTATTGTCTTGTAATATATGGTGCACGTTACTTTGAGATAATCCGTCTTTAGTACCAATAGATTCAAACCTTAAATTGCTAACCTGCGCAAATAGATCCGGATTATAGGCAAAATAAAGGAAGAAAAAGATGTAATAAAGCTTTTTAAACATAATAAGGGGCTATCTGCCGGATGAATATAGGGATAATTGGCTTGCAGTTCAAAAAATATAGTCTGGTATTTCTTGTTTGGATGGATTTCCCATAAAACAGGACTATTGGAAAGTTTCAAACTTACTTAACCCTTAGTTTTACATCATCAACAAAACCACATTCATCATGAAGATAACACCTTTTATAGTATGTATGTCTTTAGCAAACATTTTTAGAAGTGCCAGTTCTTTCGCACATGTGTATTTTGGTGATTTTACAGGGAAAAAATTAAATACTCGCCTATGGAATGTTGCAAACTGGAAATGGGCAGAAAACATAAAGTTGGGGATCCTCGGGGGGGTGGTCCCTGACAATGTTTTCATAACGGTGGAGGTGTAATTGTTACCAAACAAAAATTTGCTTCCCGAAGTTTATAAAATAAGGGCAAAAAACCAACTGAAAGTATCTGAGAACCACAAATAATTAAATTAATAAAACCTAACCATGATGATGAATTTTTACAAAACAGCTATTTACCAGCAAACTGGTAAACGATATTTGATGCTGCTGCTGGGATTTTTTATTCTGAACAATTCTTTTGGCTTATTTGCCGCGCATGCGCAACAGCAAATAAGCGGAGTTGTAACAGCTGCTGACGATAAAAGTACGTTGCCAGGCGTATATGTTACCCAGAAGGGTACAAAAAACAGTACCTCTACTGATGCTAACGGTGCCTTCAAAATTACAGTTCCAGCGGGTGCGGTATTGGAGTTTAGAATGATTGGCTATCTGAATCAGGAAGTTAAAATAGACAGCAGGACTAGTTATAGTGTAAGTCTTGCTGTAGATGTGAAGGCTTTAAATGAGGTACTGGTTGTAGGGTATGGAAGCAAAAATAAGAGCACTTTTACAGGTTCGGCCGTTACTTTAAACGCAGAAGATCTAAATAAATCTTCACTTTCTGTAGCTAACCTTTTGCAAGGTAGGGCTGCCGGTGTTCAGGTAAGTCAAAATAATGGTACGCCAGGTGCTGCTTTATCTATACGTGTTCGGGGAACAAACTCTTTAAATGCAGATAGTGAACCTTTGTATGTAATAGATGGTTTCCCAACTAACTCGGGTGTTGGTTTTACACTTAATCCAGATGATATTGCCTCCATGACCATCTTAAAAGATGCAGCTTCTACCTCTATTTATGGAGCCAGGGGCGCAAATGGGGTAATTATGATCACCACCAAAAGTGGCGCTAATAAAGCGAGTAAATTAAATGTAAACAGCTCTTTCGGTCTTCAAAATGTAATAGATCGTTATGATTTGGTAGGGCCTTACGATCATGCCTTAAGGCTAAACAGAATTGCTGCGTTGGATGGAAACCAGCCTCCTTATGGAACCGGACGTTTAGACTCTTTGCAAAGAGGATTATTGGGGACAGATTGGCAGGATGAGGTTTTTAGACTGGCACAGGTAGAAAATCATTCCATCAATTTTATTGGAGGATCGGATAAAACCTCAGTTTATTCTAGTTTTGATTATTTGAATCAGGAAGGGGTGATTGTACATTCTAATTTTAGGAGAATAGGAGCCAGGGTTAACGCCGATCATAGAATAAATGATAAGTTTAAAATGACGGCCAGGGTGTTTGGTAACTATGGTGTTCAAAATGATCTTCCCCTGGCACCATCTTCTATTAATGGTTTTCTTAAACAGGTGATAAAAGCGAATCCTGCCTCTACTTACGATTCTGGAGTTGCGCCAAGTCTTGATGCGCAAAATCCTTTACATTTTGTACAGGCTACGGATAGAGAGAACCTAAATTACCGTACCAATGGTTATTTCTCTCTACAATATGAACCCATAAAAAATCTGAAACTGCAATCAGATTTTGGTGCCGATATCAACAATACTAAAAATTCTTATTTCGCTCCTTCTACAGTGCCTCTTGCCTCTGCCAGTAAAGGTATTGCAACGGTAACTCAAATAGCAGAGCACGATCTTATTTTTAACCCTACTGCTACCTACAGCATAAAAAGTAAGAAACACAATGCTACAGTATTATTGGGCTATAATCATCAATTTACCAGCTATTCTGAAGAAGGTATAACCGCTACAAATTTTAGTAGTGATGATTTGGGTTATAACAATTTAGCCACTGCGCAGGATTTTGGCGCCTATTCCGGAAAAAACAGAATTATCAGAAAAGGTTGGTTTGGTAGAGTAGACTACGATTTTAACGATAAATACATTTTTAGTGGTACCTATAGGATTGATGGTTCCTCTGTTTTTGGAGCAAACAATAAATTAGGTTATTTCCCTTCTGCAGCTTTTGCATGGCGTTTTAATCAGGAAGATTTTATTCAGGATTTAGGCATTTTCTCTACTGGTAAGGCAAGACTTAGTTATGGTATAACAGGAAATGACCGTATACAATCGGGTATTTCTTTAGCTACTTTTTCGAGTAATAATGCGTTCAGGTATACTTTTGATGGGTTAACCAGTGTAGTTGGAACAGGTGTTACCAGGCTTTCAAATGCCAATTTGAAATGGGAAGAAACAGCTGCCCTGGACATAGGTTTGGAATTAGGTTTCTTCACCAATCGTATCATTATAGAAGCAGACTATTATAACAAGCAAACCAACGACCTTTTATTAGACAGAACTATCCCTACATCTCTTGGTTTTACGACAAGATTTGGCAACAGTGGGAAAGTACAGAACAGAGGGTTTGAACTTTCTTTACAGACCCAGAATATCGTAAAGGGTGATTTTAAATGGAATAGCACGATTACTTTTGCGTCAAACAAAAGTGAAGTATTAGAAATGGGAGGAACCAATGCTGATATTTTTGTAGGAAATTTTAGTCCAGATGGGGCTGCCGGTTTTGCAAGTCCGTTTATTATCAGAAAGGGAGAACCTCTGGGCGCTATTTATGGATATGTTTACGACGGTATCATTCAGGTAGGCGATCCTGTGTTAACCAGTACACATCGAAACGCAGCTCCTGGAGATCCTAAATTCGTAGATCTTAACGGAGATGGCATTCTAAACGCAGATGACAGACAAGTTTTAGGTACAGGTATTCCAAAATTAACCTACGGTTTTACAAATAATATCACGTACAAGAATTTTAATCTGGATATTGTTATTCAAGGCCAAAGTGGAGGGAAGTTATTTAATGCCCAAAAAGTAGATATGTTAAACCCACTTACCCAGGGTAACGTGTTTAATGAGGTGATCACTGATACATGGAGTACGCAAAATACATCAGGAACAATTCCCAGGAGAGGTTTTTATGGGATTACACATGGCAGTTTTGTAAATTCCAGGTTTGTAGAAAGTTCAGATTTTGTACGGTTGAGGAATGTTACCTTGAGCTACAATTTGCCGTTTAACGCACTAAAAAAAATCGGTATCTTTAATCTTAACGTCTTTGTTAATGCTCAGAATCTGTTTACAATATCTAATTATTCTGGTTTAGATCCCGAAGTTGGAAACCTGGCCACTAATACGGCACAAAATAGAAATGTTGCGCGGGGCATAGATTTTAATTCATATCCGGTAAGCAGAATGTACACATTAGGAACCAAAATAACTTTTTAATAAATTTAAGGAATAGAGTTATGAAAAATATATATAAGTCAGTAATAATAGGTTCGCTTTTGGCAGGTTTGGTTTTTCAAAGTTGCGAGAAAGGGTTAAAAGATGAAACGTTTTCTTCTTATGATGAAAATGTGCTAACCAAACCAGTGCATGCCGAGCAGGCTGTTCGTGGTGCATACGCTGCGTTAAATAACGGTGGTCATGGTTACTATGCAGGCAGGTTGTATCAACTATATGAGTATCCAACAGATATCGTAACTTCAAGAGCTACTTCTGCTCAGCAAGTGAACCTGGACCAGCTCATTTACGACGCAAATAATGCAACGATTAACAGTGTGTGGACAGATATTTATCGTTTGGTGTCCAGAACCAATGAAGCAGAGGCATTAATTAACCGGATAGATTATGTAGGGAATCATGATACAGATCAGCATAAAAGAGAAAACTTAGGAGAAGTAAAGTTTCTTAGGGCATTGGCGTATTATGATCTTACAGCCATTTGGGGTGGTGTTCCATTAATTATCAAAGCATCTGCCGAGTATACAGATGCGGACGAAAATCCTCCGATCGCACCTTTAGCTGATGTAGAAAATGCAATTATTGCTGATCTGACCTATGCTGAAGTAAATCTTCCTTCAGGCGCTAGAACAACAGAAGTTGCACGAGCTACACAAGCAGCAGCGAAATCTTTGCTTGCCAGATTATACATGAGGAGAAGAGAGTGGCAAAAAGCTGCAGATAAGTGTGCTGAGGTAATAACTGCAGGGGGATATGACCTTAGGACTATTGCGGAGGGGGGCATAACTTCTCTTTACAGTACCGGTAGCAGGTCTGATAATGAATTTATCTTTGTCTTAAAATCTTCCAGCGAGAGTGGTTCTTATGGTATTACTTCTAACAGTTTTGGAATCAACTCTGTACCATGGGATTACAATAAAGGTTGGGGTAACTGGCCAATCAGGTTACAATTTTATGCTACGTTTGCGCAAAATGATCAAAGAAGAAATCTGTTGACTGGTTTTTATAAAGTAGAAACAGCCAACAGATGGATTAGTGTACCAGTGGCATTCGGCGGCAGAGGTGGAACCCCACCAGATACTGTAGCTGCAACAGTGGTCCACAACTTAAAATACCCCCACGTTAATAATTATAATTATGCAGGTTACAATAACGTTCCAATTATTCGTTATGCCGATGTTTTGATGATGAGGGCAGAAGCTTTAAATGAATTGAATGGCCCTGGTCAGAATGTGCTAAGCTTGCTGGATGAGGTAAGAAACAGAAGCGGATTGCCAAACCTGTTGTTAAGTAACTTTACCACTAAAGAGGCCTTAAGAGACTTTATTTTTGATGAAAGGGCTAAAGAGTTCTTTATGGAAGGAAGAAGAAGAGATGATTTATTCAGATGGGGACGCAGTGCGTCCAACGGAACTAACCATTTGTTGAAATTTAGAGAAAAGGTAAGGCCTACTTTAACAGATCAGGCAACGTATTCGGATAACGTCAATTATGAACTATATCCTTATCCCTTAAGTGAAATTCAAAGCAATACCTCTTTTGGACCTCAGCTTAATGCAGGCAGGGTAAAATAAATGTTTTACGGAAGGTTATAAATTCTTATTATGGCCTTCCGTTTAATATAATCCAGAATATGATAAAGATCAAAAAGAACAGTTTCTTAGGAATTGCCGTTGTAAGTTTAATACTAATTGCAGTATTGCTTTGGAAAAAGGAAAGTATATTGAATACAATCTGGCCCTTAAGGATAGAACATATTGATTTGTACCATGTTCCTGAAAATAGACTTCGTTTTAAAATAAAAGTAAAAACAAACAGAAAATCTGATGCTTACCTTAAGTATTGGAAAAAGGGTAGTTCAGATACGTTGTATTCAGAACTTTCCAGTAACTCTTCTGAACACTTGTTGTGGATTTTAAATTCCACCGGAAGAACAGATTATACCTTTCAGGTGATTGCACACAATGCTTCTTCATCTGTTTTAAGTAAGGTATATCCATTAAAGTCTAAATCTATTTATGAAGCTACGCCTGCTTTTAAACTAGAGGAAATGGATAAAGGTTTTGCTAAAGAAATGGAAAATAAGTACTTCTTAACGCAAATTTTAACAGAGCCAGGGTCTGCAATTATTATAGATGGTAAAGGAACTATAGTTTGGTACGAAGTATTTAAAAAAGGGGTTAAGGTAAGCCACTGGACTCCTCAGAGAACGATCATCAATATTGTTGGTTCAGAAAGTATTCCTTCTTCCGGAGGCGACGAAATTATAGAAATGGACCTTGCGGGGAATATAGTTACGCATTTAAAATATGGCCGGAAAGATATGGATAAGCTGGTCCACCATGAAGTTCGCAAAGATGAGGAAGGAAATATCTACGCATTAACTTTTGATAAAAGGACTTTTAATTTATCATCTGTTGGCGGGGCAGTAAAAGACACTGTGCAGGCTGACGGTATAGTGGTCTTTAATAAAGACGGAAAGAAAATTTGGGAATGGTCCTTTTTAGATCAGGTAGACCTATTGGCAGATCCTAATATTTTAAAAACAAAAAAAGATATGGTACATGCCAATTCAGTGTTTAAAGATGCGGAAGGGAATTTTTTAATCTCCTTTCGTGATTTAAATCAGATCTGGAAAATTGACTATAAAACAAAAAAGGTGGTATGGAAATTTGGTAAGGGTGGAGATTTTAAAATGAGCGCACACGATTATTTTAGCGCCCAGCATTTTGCCCACATCAATAAAGATGGTCATCTAATGTTTATGGATAACGGTACGGCTACAAAAATTACAAGAGCATTATCGTTTAAATTGGATGAGCAGGCGCATCAATATACGCCGGAAATAGATGTAGCACTACCTAAAGATTATTTTACCGCGGCAAAAGGCAATGCCCAAATTATTAATGGAGATAAGGTTTTATTTTGTTTAACAGAACCGCAAAGTCTTGTTATCACTGATAAAAAAGGGAAATTCTTGTGGAGAGTAAATATAGATGGAGATCCTTACAGGGTAGAAGAGGTTAAAGATTTTAAAATAGCTAAACCAGTGTGGCATGATTAGTACAATGCAGGATAGCGCAATTGAAAAACAAACGGGATTAAGTTACCTGTTCTTTACCTTTTTAAAGATTGGTTGTATCTCCTTTGGGGGACACATGGCCTTAATCGCGGTGGTGGAAAAAGAAATGATAGAGCGGGACGGGCGCTTAACCCGCGAAGATTTGCTAAATGCCGTGAGCATAGCAAGTTTATTGCCGGGTCCGCTTGCCGTTAATGTAGTTGCTTATATTGGTTATCACCTGCAACTTAAATCGGGCTTAGCGATAAGTATGTTTGCTGTGCTCTTGCCGGCCTGCATACTCATGTATGTGCTTTCCTGGTGTTATTTCAACTACATGCATGTGCAGGGGCTCTCTGATATTATGGTGTATACTGTCGCGGCAGTAAGCGCCATCATTCTTAGTACCGGGTTAAACCTTTTTTTTAAAGAAGTAAAAAGTGATAAAGTTAAGCTGGTATTGTGTTTGGCCTCCATAGCATTGCTTTATTTTGTTAAAGGCTACCTAATTATCGTGTTGCTGATGCTGATTGGTGGATTAACTGGCATGTTTTTTAACCTTGGAAATCAAAATGCCGAAAACGCGACCAGTTTTAAATGGCAAAAACTTAGTCTCAGTGGCAAAGCCGGCTTGTCTACTTTGGTTCTCCTGTACGTTTCTTTTATTTCGGGTGCTTACAAATACACTGAAATTGTCTTTTTAAAAATTACGGCTGTATTTTCAGGCGTTAGCCTTTCCCTATTTGGCGGTGGATATGTGATGATCCCCATCATGCAATCTTTGTTTGTTACAGAATTGAAATGGTTAACAAATCAAGAATTTATAGACAGCATAGCTTTTAGTCAGTTAACCCCTGGGCCCATCCTGGTAAGCGCATTTTTTACAGGTTATAAACTTGCAGGAGTCGCAGGGGCTATACTGGCTACATTGGCTATATTTCTCCCATCCGCAATGCTGATGGTCATGGCAGCTAAAATATTCAGGGAAAATGTCAACTCGGCCCGCGTAAAAAATGCCATGTCCGGTATCAAACCCGTAGTTATTGGGATGATATTGGTTTCCGCACTTAAATTGTTTTTTTCCGTCGCTTATACCCCATTTAGCATAGCCCTGTTTTTTATTGCTTTTATTTTAAGCTTCCGGTTTAAATTTAATCCGGCTTATCTAATTCTAATCTCGCTCATGGCGGGAGTATGGTTTCATTTTAATTAGTAGACAGAATGACAAATAACGGAATACAAATTATCGGCACCCAAAGGTCGGGCTCTAATCTTTTAAGGGTAATTTTAGACCAGTCAGAAGCCATTGCTTCGCCACATCCGCCGCACATTTTGGTTACGTTTATGCCCTTGCTAGAGTCTTACGGGGCATTAGATGCCGTATCTTACCGTCAGCTGGTAAAAGATGTAGTGGCCTATGTAAATGCCAATCCGGTACCTTGGGATGGAGTGGTATTAGATGAAGAGGAGCTGTTTAATCAATCAGAACAATATCACCTGTTTACTTTAAACAGGCTCATCTATGAACAGGCGGCCATCAGTAAAAATGCCAAATACTGGTGTTGTAAAAGTATGGCCAATGTGCATTACGCAGCAGAAATGGAGGCCTTTGGTTTAAAGCCCAAATATGTTTTTTTATATCGGGATGGTCGGGACGTGGCTTGTTCTTTTAAAAAAGCAATAGTTGGCGAAAAACACATCTATCACCTTGCCAAGCAATGGGAGAAAGACCAGGCGGCTTGTATCCGCTTAAAGGACCTGCTTCCGGCAGACCGGTTTTACTCACTTAACTATGAGACCTTAATCACTGATCCTGAAAATGAAATCCGCAGACTGTGTCATTATCTGGATATCGATTATAGTCCAAATATGTTGCAGTTTCATGGCTCTAAAACTTCAAAGCTCACCGCCGCGGCCGGAGAGATGTGGAGCAATTTGGAAAAGCCGATCATCAGCAACAATACCCGTAAGTTTTTAAATGAATTTAAGGGCGATGACCTTGAAATTTTTGAGCTGGTAGCCGGAGAGGTGCTAGAAGCATTAAATTATGAACTTGCATTGCAACATCATGATGCCCGGTTAATTGATGATGAACATCTGGAAAAATACAACCTGGAAAACGTTGCACTTAAAAAGCAGGCAGTAAAAGATGCCAGACAAAGTGACCTTGACAATAGAAAAGGGCAAGCTTCACTTGTTGAAGAAATCAAAGGCAGGGAAGCCGTAACCAATTAAACCTATAACATGAAGATATTTTATTCACTATTTCTGATCCCATTATTGTCATTTGGTGCTTGTAAAAAGACTGTCAAAGAAGATGCTCCAATAATTGAACCCATAGTTACACCTACATTACCAGATGATAACGCCGGAATTGGTGATACCCTGGCTACGGGAATATTTTTCGATACTTTTAGGCTAAGTCTGGACGAAAACAAATGGGAAAAACTACACCAGGTCTGGGGTGTATCGTCAGTAGCTACCTATATCCATGGTGGGGTAATCCGCGAAAATGCATTTACGCGTGACGGCAAAGCTGTACTAAGAGCATTGGGCGATCAGTATGATGGACCATTGCGCGGTGTTAATGGTCAGTCTAAAAGACTGGGCGGTGTAATCAAAACCAAACAACGTTTTGCCTCTGGAAGGTACGAGGTAAGAATGAAAGTTCTGCAAGCTGCCGATATGGGCGTATTATCTGCAGCATGGACATTTTTCTATAAGGAACTTACCGCAGCCAGCGATCCAACGGCTTATCAAAAAGCATTGAATCACGGAAATATAGCTAACAATGGGAAGATCATCCTTAACCACGAAATAGACATCGAAGTTAAAGGTGTCAACCTTGCCGATCCTTTGTTTACCAATTGGATTGGAGAAGCCAGCGCAGAACATGTAAGCCAGAAGGTTAGAACACAAAGATTTGATGACAATGCTTATCATATCTTTCGCTGGGACTGGCACACCGGTGGTGGTGGACAGGAAGCTGTTGTGAATTATTACATAGATGGACAACTGATTACCAGCAGCAATACCCAGGTTCCTTACCGTGCAAGCTATTTTAACGTGGGTAATTGGTTTGCCTGGTGGGCAGGTAATGATACCGGATCTTATAAAGTACCAAATTTTGGTACTAGAGAAATGTTGGTAGATTGGGTAAAAATTACCCCTTTTAATGAAGCAAATGACGATTGGCAATTGTAAATTCGAAAAATGATACAGATCGATATAAAAGAAATCGTAAAAATTGCAGTTCAGGCTGGCGAGGCCATTCTTAAAGTTTACAACGCCCCGGCACCGGTAGCAGTCATGGTAAAAGAAGACAATTCTCCCTTAACCCTCGCAGATGAACTGTCTCATGGTGTTATTATGGAGGGTTTAACGAGGTTGTATCCCGATATTCCTGTACTTTCTGAAGAAGGATCCCAGATTGATTATGAGATCAGGAAAAACTGGACACGTTACTGGTGTGTAGATCCGCTGGATGGTACAAAAGAGTTTATCAAACGAAATGGGGAGTTTACGGTTAATATCGCCCTGATGGAAAATAATAAACCCGTATTGGGTGTAATTTATGCCCCTGTTTTAAATGATATTTATTACGGCAGCGTAGCGGGGGGTAGCTGGATGCAAGTTCCGGGACAGGAAGCAGTACAGATTAAAGCAGATGTGGACGCTACAGAGTGGTTGGCCATTGGTAGTCGCTCACATGCCGATGAAGAGGAAGAAAACGTACTTAAAGCATTTCCGGTAACAGGTAAACTTTCTATTGGCAGTTCACTGAAATTTTGTCTCATTGCATCTGGCAAGGCACATATCTATTATAGAAAAGGCCCTACTATGGAATGGGATACCGCTGCGGGTCATGCAATTGCCCTTGGAAGTGGCGCTATTATGCTCAATGCAGAACAGCAAGAATTTATTTATAATAAACCCTCTTTACTTAATCCGGGATTCTTCTGTATGGTTAAATAGGTATACAATTGATCCAGGCATTGCGATAATGAATCTTTGTCTGTGGAAATGATAAGGTCTGGCTGGCTCGGGCGTTCAAATTCAGAACCCATTCCAGTCAGATTTTTTAAGGTTTTTTCCTCTGCCATTTTGTAAAGCCCTTTAACATCCCGCTCTGCACAAACAGAGATAGGACAATCTATAAAAACTTCATAATACATATCAGCCAAAATAGCTTTCGCAATTTCCCTGTGACTTTGCAGGGGAGTAATAAATGAGCAAATCACTACAATGCCTTTAGCTGCCATTATTTTTGCAGTTTCGGCGGCCCTTCTTATATTTTCAGCACGATCATCCATGCTAAAACCGAGGTTGGAATTTAAGCCTTTTCGTAATTCATCTCCATCCAGTTGAATGGCAAGTACATTTTCTTGCGTCAGCTTTTGCTCCAGTAAGTTTGATAAGGTACTTTTTCCAGCTCCAGAAAACCCGAGCATCCAGATCACCATTCCCTTTTGGTTTGATACTAATTTCATCACCCCTAAAATAGGTTTTTATCCTGTGATTTGTGGCATGGGTTTAAGAAAATAAAATATTAGATAGATGTATTTTGTTTGCAACTTGGACGGGGAATGTTAGCTTTGCGAAAAAAAATCATGAAAAAAACGCTCTTACTTTCTGCAGCAATTTTATTGTTTGCAAATGCATTCGCGCAAAATCCCGTTCAGCCTGTATCTGCTGACAATCCCTGGAATAACCGTCCCGATGTGGTCATTAAGGGCGAAGAATTGAAGAACTTTCCCGGAGGGCAATTATTTGAAATGTTGCTGGGCCGCCTTCCTGGTTTTGATCAGGTTAATCCTACACAAACTGCTATAACCATTGTTGTTGATGGTTTTGTCTGGACAAACATTGATGCCCTAAATATCAATAATATTGAAGAGATCGCCTATTATCGTGGTGGATTGAACACTAAATTTGGTGTCCAGAATGTTAGCCCCGGGGGTGTTTTATACATCACCAGTAAATCTGCTAAATTTAATCAGCCTCTCCGTGCAGATGTAAATACTATAGTAGGTAGTAGCAGCCTTAAAAAAGATGGCGACAAAGACCATTCTATTTTTCAGAGCTACCACGTTGCTTTGAGTCAGGGATCAGAAAAACTCTCCTGGCGAGCTGCTGCGGTTTTTAATGAAAATAGCAGGAGTTTTAACGAATTGGATTTTACGCATCAGTTCCAGCTAAATGGGGATGTAAGATTTAGTCCTTTAAAATGGCTTGATTTAGGCGCCAATGTCAATTATGCCCCTTTAGAAGGAGATTCTGAGTTTAAATGGAATCCCGTTGTTTCATACGGCCGTTCCGGAAGCCAGTCAACTATTAATCAAGACAATTGGAATGGTAACTTTTATGTAAAGCTTAGTCCTGTAAAGGGACTGGTAAATGAAACCCGGATTTTGAGAAATAATGTACTAGCTGAACAAGACGATTATACATCCTCCGTATATGATTTCGATGCGGGAAGGCAAGTAAACAGTACTTCGCTTACGAACCAGCTTTACCGAAACATTGCCGTATTGAACGAATTAAGTTATCGGTTTGGATTAAAAGAAGATCGGATTAAGTTCAAATTGGCATCTAATTTTCAGTTCAATGATCAGAGGACAAGAACAGAACTTCAGCAAAACACATATACTGGCGCTGTAGGCGCTAATCCTGGAAATACCCAGTCTACACGTATGTACTGGATTGCATTAAAGTCCAAAACCTATACTTATAGTGGCGATTTTTTTGTCAATATTTTTGATATTTTATCGCTGCAGGCTGGTTTAAGAGGAGATCATTTTAAAGGAGATGACAAGAGACTTTTTTTTTCGCCATATTATTATGCTGACTTAAGCTTGAAAAATCTTTTTCTAAAAGATGTGAATCCCATAAATGAAGTTCTTCTCTTTGGCTCATATGGTCAATACCTTTCCGGGATAAATATAATTTCATCAGCACTTCCAGTGTCAGGCATACCGACTCAAATTCCTTCTTTCAATGGATTTTCTGAATTTTCTGGTCTTGAAAATGATAAAATGAGGATGCAAAGCTATGGCCTCAAGACCAGGTTTCTTAATCGGGTAAGTTTGTCTGCCGATTGGTATAAGAATGACAATTATAATTATATCGCCTATAATTATAATTATCCCTTCGGGTCTAGCCTTGTTTATGCTCTTTTCCCCGTCGACAATACCGGATGGCGGATTTGGAGCACCGCGGAGATTTTTAACAAGCAAAAATTTAAATGGAATGCCGGACTAAATGTATTTAGAAATAACGTGAAAATTGGGACATTACCAGGTACTGTGACTATGGCTGGGACTAATGTTTTGGAAAATAAAACCGCTACTCAGGCCGGAATGCAACACGATTTATTTTATGCAAATTTCTCCTTGAGCACCAATACTGCTGCTTATTTTAACCATCCTGTATTCTCATCCAATCTAGTTGGTAATGGTGCTTTAAGGACATTAGAAAAAGCATCCTTCATCAATTTGAACTATCTTTCCCTGGGTTATAACCTGAAAGAAAGGATCGGAGGCGCAACTTTAAGGAATCTAAATGTTGCTTTTGTTGCCAGAAATCTGACGCAGAGGAAAAAGAACCTTAGCGACTATACGCTTTCTAAAACTTTAGGACTAGCTGTAAACGCGAGCTTTTAAATTGTGATTTCGATAATTCCCATCAGTTGTTATTCCTATTGATGGGAATTTTATCATTACCATCCGTTCACACTGTCTGCAGCTACCACCCCGAATTCCAGAAATTATAATTATAATTGTATTCGTTTAGGAGCCTTTGGACGGGAATGTAGTATGATAGATTATAGTAGACTTACTGACGCTGAACTTCTAAGCTTGCTTAAGCTGGATGAACACGCTGCATTTACTGAAGTTTACAACCGCTATTGGAAAAGGCTGCTGGCCATTGCCTACAACCATACCAAAGACAAATCCGCTGCAGAAGAAATTACACAGGAGGTATTCATTAGCCTCTGGAATAAAAGGCATACGCTTGAAATTCAAACCTTAGATAGATATCTCGCTACCGGCATAAAGTTCACGGTATTCAATATGCATTACCGTAAGCGCAAGCGGATCAGTGATATGATCAGTAAAATGCCATTCCAGGAAAGCTATGAAATAGAGGAGGAAATTGCCGCTAGGTTTCTGCAGGAACAGATTGACGGGATAGTGAATAAACTTCCTGAAAAATGTAGAATGGTATTTAAATACAGCCGCGAACAAGGCTTAACAATTCCTCAGATTGGTAAGGAGATGAACATTGCCGATAAAACGGTTGAAGCACATTTAACCAAAGCACTCAAAGAGATCAAAAATAACCTGTCAGATACGGGAGCTATGTTAGTGCTGCTGGCTCAATTCCTTCACAAATAATTTTTTTCATTTAAGACTAAGGGTAAAGCAGGTCGGCCGGGTACATCACTGTATAGGCACTAGTAAAGATGACGACTGAGCACTTAGACCAATTAATAGAAAAGTATATCCTAAAAACCACAAGCCCTCAGGAACAGGAGGAGTTGCAGGCTTGGTTTGATGCTGCAAATGATATAGAAGTTTTCTGGGCAGCTGAAAGCCCTGATGAAGAGGATTTGGTTAAGGCCCGGATGTTAAACAACATCTACCGGGCTACTCAGGTAGTTCCTTCAGTTCCTAAAGTTAAACTTTGGCCCCGCTTTGCCGCGGCAGCCTCTATTCTGCTCTTAGTCGCTACGGGACTTTATTTATTTAATATGGGATACGGTAGTCGTTACGCTAACCATGACGGAGTATTTGCGCAAAATGACATCCCTGCAGGAACTAAATCGGCAACACTAACGTTATCAAACGGGCGTAAAATAGCATTGTCAAATACTTCAGAGGGAGAATTGGCTAAGCAATCGGGCATCAGCATCACTAAAACAAAAGATGGCCAGGTGGTATATAGTCTGCTCAATTCTAAGCAAAGTGATGAGGCGGCTAACTTTAATACACTATCTACTGCCAGAGGGGAGACCTATTCCATTAAATTGTCAGATGGCACATTGGTAACCTTAAATGCCGCATCCTCTTTAAAGTTCCCCGCCAACTTTGCCAGGTTAAAAACCCGTACAGTAGAGCTGACTGGTGAAGGTTATTTTTCGGTAAAACATGATGCAAAAAAGCCTTTTTTTGTTAAAACATCAGCGCAAACTGTAGAAGACCTGGGAACAGAATTTAACATCAACGCTTATCCGGAAGAGGGAGATGTAAAAACGACCCTTGTAGAAGGAATTGCAAAGGTGAGCATTGCGTCATCCCAACAGGGTGCAACGTCACAAATAACGCTTAAGCCTGGTCAGCAAACCGTTATTCAGCATAAAAATATAAAATTGCAGACTGCCGATCTTAGCTATACCCTCGCCTGGAAAAAGGGGCTTTTTAGCTTTAAAGATGCAAACATCCAAACCGTTATGCAGCAAATGGCACGCTGGTATAATTTTGAGGTAGAATACAAAGGTGAAATTCCTAAAACATTATTTACAGGTGAAATCCATCGCGATCTCAATGCTGCTCAGGTTTTTAAACTGCTTGATTTTTATCAGGTAGATTTTGAAATCCGTGGTCATAAAATCCTGGTCACTAACTAATACAATTAATCAACCATATCCATCAACTCAACCGACCGAAACATGAAAAAAACCTTACAAAGACACCGTTAAAAGAACCGGGCGTTTAAAAAAGCCGGAAAGTGTACCACCACCTCCCGGCAAAATTAAGCTAACCCATTGCCCTGAAATCATCAGGATGGAAAACAAATGCGAATCCGTTTTTTAACTTAACCAAACCAAAAGTATGCAAATAAATACTTTAAACCTAGGTGCGCCGAATTCCCGGACACTGAAAAAACTATTGTTAATTATGAAGTTGACCACTTTCATATTAATTGTTGCCTTAACACAATTGAGTGCAAAAGGATTTGGACAGAAAATTAACCTGACCATTAAAGACGCGCCTCTAGAAAAAGTCTTAACAGCCATAAAAAACCAGACAGGATACGTCTTTTTCTATTCCGGAAAAGATATCCAAAAGACTACCGTAACAGTAAACTTAAAAAATGCTGGTATTGAAGAAGCGTTAACAGCGTGTTTTAAAAACCTGCCATTTACGTATACAGTATCTGAAAAGAACATTTTAATCAAACAAAAGGAACCTTCCTTTGTGGATAAAATTACAGCCGTATTTTCCAATATTGATGTGCGTGGCCAGGTGCAAAATAAAGAAGGTATTCCACTTGTAGGCGCGTCCATCACCGTAAAGGGAACCAATAGACGAGTATTGGCGGGAGCAAATGGTATATTTATCTTACCTAATGTTGACGAAGATGCCACCATAGTCATCACTTATCTTGGCTATTCCCCGCAAGAGGTAATACTTAGAAGAGGGATGGTCTCCATGGTGATCATTATGCAACTTGCCGAGAACAAAATGGATGATGTCATCATCACCGGAACAGGTATCAACAGAAAGAAAGACAGTTTTACAGGAGCAGCAACCACCTTCTCGGGGCTCGAACTTAAAGCTGTTGGAAATAAAAACGTGTTAGAAAGCCTTAAGAGCCTTGATCCCTCGTTTATTAAAATAGATAACAACCTTCAGGGATCTAACCCAAATAATTTACCAAGCTTCGAAGTAAGGGGTAGAACCAGCATCAACACCGGAGACCTAAACAATCAATTTAATTCAAACCCCAATCAGCCGTTATTCATTTTGGATGGCTTTGAAAGTACGCTTCAAACCATATATGATCTGGATATGAACCGGGTGGCTTCCATAACAATTCTTAAAGATGCGGCATCCACCGCATTGTATGGAGCCAAAGCTTCTAACGGCGTTGTGGTAGTAGAAACAAAGCGGCCTGTACCGGGCCAGTTGCAGATCAGTTATACCGGTGACTTTTCTGTAGAAATGCCAGATTTAAGTAGCTATAACTTAATGAATGCAGCGGAGAAACTGGAATTTGAGCGCCTTGCCGGTGTGTACCGCGGTGGCCAATTTCCATGGCTGACAGAGGAGAAGTACAACGACCGACTGGCTGAAATACAGCGAGGTGTAAATACTTACTGGTTAAATGAGCCTGTAAACGTGGCTTTTACAAACAGACAGTCGCTGCAATTGGGAGGTGGTAATAACGATTTACTTTTTAATGCAGGCGCATCTTACGGAAATCAGGCCGGTGTAATGAAAGGTTCTGGCAGAGAAAGCTGGAGTGGCAATGTTAACCTTACATATAGAAAAGGCCGGATCAACATCATTAACATGTTAAGCGTTTCAGGTAATAAAGGAACAGAATCTCCCTATGGTTCTTTTACAGCCTTTGCAAATGCCAATCCTTACTACCGAAAACAGCTGGAAGATGGCACAATTCCCAAATATCTGGATCCAGTATATGACCGGACCGTTTTTAATCCTCTATACAATGCTTCATTGGAGAGTATTAACGAAACAAATGCATTTTCACTTTTAAATAACACCGCAGCCATATTAACACTTTCTGATGCTTTCAGATTACAGGGAGGTATCCAATTGGGTAAAGGAAGCGGTTCAACCGTACGTTTTATTCCTCCAGATAATTCTGCCTACGAAGGTATCGAAAGTCGTTTAAAAGGAAATTATACAGCCATAAAAAGTACCAATTCTTCTTTAAATGGTAACCTGATGTTAACTTTCTCTAAAGCTGTTGAAAAACACCAAATCACAGCAAGCGTAAGGGGAGATATTCAACGTACATTCAATGAGGGGACTGGTTTTTCCGTTACAGGTTTTCCATTCGGCACCAATGGGAATCCAGCTTTCGCCTTTAATTATGTACCCGCCAGTACACCTACTTCTTCTACAGTAGAGAGCCGTAGTGTGGGATTACTCGCTAGTGCAAATTATGGCTACGATCAGCGTTTCCTGGTTGATCTTATTTATCGGTTAGATGGAGCTAGCGCATTTGGGCAGGAAAATCTTTTCAAACCCTTTGTTTCCGGAGGGATTGGCTGGAATTTAAATAGGGAACAGTTTCTCAAAAATGCCAGTTGGATTAACTTATTAAAGTTACGGGCCAACCTTGGCGTTACAGGAAATGAGAACCTGGGTCAGTTTAGCTCGGTTTCAACCTATGTTTTTCAATCTGGTAACAATAACAACTTCGGACAAGGCTTGTCGTTAGTTTCACTTGGTAACCCTTCACTAGACTGGCAAAAGACTGTACAAGGCAGTTATGGTGCAGATTTTTCATTTTTTAACAGCCGTATTAGTGGATATTTAGAATACTTCAATAAAGATACTGATCCCCTTGCCGTACCGGCCACAGGTGTAATGCCTTCTTCTGCCGGAGTAAATTCTAATTATGTGCTAAATGTGGGAAGCCTGCAAACCAAAGGTTGGAATTTTAATCTAAGAGTTTCGCCAATTTATAACCTTGAAAAGAGGGTCATTTGGTCAATAGGCATTATGGGCAGTAATTATTCCAGTGCCTATGGAGGCTTACAAAATAGTTTGTCAGCTTTTAATACAGAAGAGCTCAATAACAATGGCTTAAATAGATATTATGATGGCTATAGTCCAGATGATATTTGGGCTGTTTTGTCAAGGGGGGTGGATCCGGCTACAGGGAAAGAAATCTTCCAAAAGAAAGATGGTTCGCTTACCTTTACATACGACCCCGCTGATGTTACAAAAGTTGGGAACAGCAGGCCAAATCTGGAAGGGACAATCAATACCTCTTTAACTTATAAGGATTTTACCTTTTCTGCAATTATGCGATATCGGTTTGGAGGCGACGTATTTAATTCTGCAATTTATGATAAGGTAGAAAATATCTCCACTCAGAATCTAATTTACAATCAGGATAGACGTGCATTGTACGACAGGTGGCAAAAGCCGGGAGACGTAGCGCAATTTGTAGCAATTGCCGACTATATCGGAAGTCCAATGTCGTCTCGCTTTGTGGAAAATGACAGCCATATTATTGGGGAGTCTTTCAATGTGAGCTGGCGATCATACGCTGGGTGGATTAAGAAGCTTAGATTACAATCCCTCGGCCTAAGTTTTTACGCAAATGACATCTTTAGAATAGAAAAAGTCCAGACAGAACGTGGAATACAGTATCCCTATGCACGCTCAGCATCATTCAGTATCAATGCAACTTTTTAACCTAAAACCTGCTCACATGACTATCAGAACACTTTTTATCATATTGCTTTCGGGAATGTTCCTGTTTTCAGGGTGCAAAAAATACCTGGATGTACAACCAGAAGCTTCCTATACGGAAAATCAGATATTTAAAAATGAATCGGCTATAAAACAAGCCTTAAATGGGCTTTATATAGACCTTGCCGACTATAACCTTTATGGGGCATCATTGAGTACAATCACTGCCGAACTTCTTGGACAGCGTTATTATACTACTTTCTTTAATTCGCCCTCAAGCTTTACCGACATTCAATCCTATAGTTATGAACAACCCGGGGTAAGACAGACATTTGACGATACCTGGAAAAAGGCTTACACTACAATTCTCGCGGCCAACATATTCGCTGCCAAGATCGATGATGCTGTTGCCAACAATGTCATTTCTTCCAGTCATGGTCAGCAATTAAAAGGTGAAGCCATTGCCATCCGGGCTATGCTACACTTTGATCTGCTTAGGTTGTTTGGTCCCGTTTATTCTACAGCTGCAGTACAACCTGCTATACCTTATTATACAACTGCTGATGGAAAATCACAGCCTCTGCTCAATAGCAGTCAGGTACTGGAAAAGGTACTCTCAGATTTTAGCACCTCAGTAAGTCTCTTAAATAATGATCCGGTTAAACAAAATGGCGTGGTAAACACCACTGATTTCTATTCAGGTCTACGTAACCAACGCTTAAACTATTATGCGGTTAAGGCTTTAATGGCAAGAGTGTTACTTTGGGGCCGCAAAACGCAAGAAGCCCATGCCGCAGCCAAAGAAGTTTTAGATCAATCTGAAAAGTGGTTTCCGTGGTTACCCTATAATGATATTGTTGGTAATGCAAATCCAAACCGTATTTTTTCTCCAGAGGTATTATTTGCGGTATATAACCCGGCAATGTATACAAATTATACAACGTATTTTTCCTTCGCATCGCTTTCATCATCAACACTCCGTGCAGAACCAGATCGTTTAGCTGAAACATTTGAAAACAACATGAATGATTATCGCTATTCATATATCTGGTCGGTTAATGGCACCCGGGATCCTGTTTCCTTTCTAAAATATGCTGATCTGGCTGATCAAACCAAGCCATGGCGTTTTCTGCAGCCACTGGTTCGAAAATCAGAGCTCTACTATATTCTTGCAGAAACAGATCCCGATCCTCAGGCAGCACTTGGCTACCTCAATAAAGTACGTTTTAATAGGGGGCTTGGAGACCTAACTACATCCTCAAACCTTACAGTAGAAATTGCAAAAGAATATCAAAAGGAGTTCTGGGGCGAGGGGCAGTTGTTTTTCTATTACAAACGCCAAAATGAAATGTCAGTCCCCAGTGGAAATGATTTTTATAGCACCATTACACCTGAGTACGTAGTGCCGCTACCCCTTTCAGAAACTACTCCAAGATAATCATTTAAAAATATAAGATGATGAAAAGACTAAATCCAATCCTTCAACTGGCTCTTGTCATAATGATTTTAAGCTCATCCTGCAAGAAATCAATGTTGACAACATACAATACCTCAGATAACATTTACTTCAATTATTTCAGGGACGTAGATCCCGATAGAAACCAGGCTGGCTTTCCTTCAGACAATGTTAGTTTTACATTTGCCTATAGTACCCCGAATGTGACTTCCGCCGTTATCCCCATTCCTATAGCTGTAACCGGTACCCCTAGGGATATTGACCGCCAGTTTCAGTTGACGGTAGATCCGAAATCGACAACCAACGCACAGCATTTTACCTTGCCCGCTAATTTTGTAATGCGTGCAGGAAGAGTAGTGGATACTATTTTTTTAAAACTCAACAGAACGGCAGATTTGCAAACGCGGGAAGTAACTGCCATTTTCAATTTGACGGCCAATAGTGAATTCTCTACGGATTTGAAAAGGAAGATTAAAGACAATGGTGCGGATCCTGCTGATACGATTAATTTGCTTTCTTTTAAGGTGCTGGTCTCAGACATTCTTGCCCCCGGGCCATCCTGGGGGATCCAGTATTTCGGGGCGTTTAGCATTAAAAAGGTACGACTCATGAATGAAGTTGCTGGTATGCCCCTTAACTTTTGGTCTATTGCAAATGGCATTACAGATTTCAAAGAGCAAAGCGCTCTTGCTAGTTATTATGCCGCATTCATGAGCCGTTATTTGCAAGATCAAGCGCTGGCTGGTAATATTATTTACGAACAAGACGGTATTACCCGAATGCGCATGGGCAATGCTTATCAGTAATTTATGGTCTATTTTAAATCTTAAATAAAACAATCGATGAATACGATTCTAAAATATTGCATGCTTGCCTTCTGTGCAGGTACCCTTTTTTCATGTTCCAAAGATTTAGGGAATTATGAATACCATGAAATTAACAAGGTTACATTTAGCGGGTTGGATACTATTGCAGGCTATACCGCCTACTTTGGCGACAGCGTTATAATTGCGCCGAATGTAGAAGAAACCATCAAAAGTAATACCCCGGCCAGTCAATATAGATATGAATGGTCGTTTGATCTCGATAATAATCAAACTCCTGACTCAATTATCTCCACATCAAAAGTACTCAGGATAAAAGTAGGCGTTGCTCCAGGTAGTTATGGATTGCAGTACCGTGTAAAAGATTTAAATACTGGCGTACAGAGACACATAAAGACAACATTACGGGTAGTTACAGAGGTATATGAAGGCTTTATGGTGCTTAATGATGTAAATGGCAAAAGCCGTTTAGATATGCTTTCTTACAGTAAGGCTCAAAATTCATTTACCCAGTTTACAGACGTGCTGACTAAAATGGGCTCTCATCTTCCCGAGCAAGGAAAACCTTTACAGGTGTTTTGTACTGAAACCGCACTGTCAAGCGGAGGTAACGTGGATGCCTATCATATTTATCTACTGAGCGAGACTGGCACAAACCGGATCCACTCTGAGACTTTTGATTATCTGCCTACCTACAACATCCGTTATGAAATGATAGGTGCTTTACCTGCTAATTTTAAGCCTCAGCTTATTGTAGGTGGCGTTCAGTTTATTTTTATGAACTTGTTTATGGTAGCTAACGATAATCTGTACATCCGTGCCTACATTTCTTCATCAGCATGGCCATACGTTCCGGTAAATACTTATTCAGCAGGGCAAGCACCCTTTCCGGTTGCCCCTTTTGTGGCCACGAACGGAATTGCTACAGTCATGTACAATAAAAGCGCGAGAAGATTTGTCATTTCCTCTTCAAATACCAGTGTAACTATGAGTAATGTGCCTGATGCGTCAAATTATCCGACAGGAAATGATATGCTCTATATGGAACGAAACTACTCAGGAAATGCACATGCAGTATTGAAGAATCCGGTAACATCAAAAATCTCCATTCTTAGGTTTACAGTAGGAGGCGCAGCCCTCTACTACGATGAGATTATGGGTACAGACATTGACAAAGCAACACATTATGCTGTAAGTCCTGATTTAGGTTACTTGTTTTACAGCGTGGGAGGAAAAGTTTATGAATACGACCTATCTCTGAAAACCAGTAAACTCATGGTAGATAAGGGCACTGGCGAAATCACTTACCTGGCTTTCCAAAATTTTTACAACAGGAACATTGCTGCTTACGCCAACTTTGCCAAACAACTTACTGTTGGTTCATTTAATTCCGCAGGAGTTGCAGCAAGCTCAGGAACTTTGGAACGATATACTGTTCCCCCAGTAAATGGAGACCTGGTATTGGTAGATCGCCGGACGGGTTTCGGCAAGATCACCAGCGTGTCTTACCGCGAAAGAACGAGATAAAAATTCACAAGTAATTCCGGGACCTGTCCCGGAATTATAAAACCCAACTATAAAAAACAAATAATGACTTCAACAAACTTATTAAAGTTAAGCCTATATCTAGGCTTGGCTGCAGGTAGTCTAATGCCTGCTTTTTCTCAAAACAAGTTTACCGTTAATGGGCAGTTAGGTAAAGAACTTCAGGGTAAAGTCATCCTGCAATATTACAGTCATCCCAATATATTCGTCAGAGATTCTGCTATGGTAGTAAATGGGAAGTTTCAGTTTAGCGGCGAAGTTGGCGATCCTTATTATGCCAGTATCCAATTTATGGATGGTGGTGTGGAACGGAAAATGCTTAAACCAGTAGATTTTAACTCGTTTTTCCTCGAAGGTGCTGCTATCAAAATCTCCAGTACAGACAGCATAGGCAGGGCAACAATTACAGGAGGAAAAACACAAACGGAAAGCCTGGGGCGTGCCGCTTTGCTGGAGGATCTCAATAAACAATACAAGCCTCTGGCACAATTACAGGGTAAATACCGTATGGAGCGTGATAACGAAGCGGCAGCAGCCCTTCAAAAGGACATTACTCCAATTCTTGCAAAACAAGAAAAGATTGATAGCGCCTGGATGGCCGGTCATATGGACAGTTATGCTGCTTTCTTACTATGGATAAAAAAACAAAGAGGTTTTATAGAGAAAGAGGGAATGACCAAATTTAACCTCTTTTCTGCAGCAATAAGAAACAGTGAACAGGGAAAACTCTTTTCAGAGCGCATTAAACTTTCTCAAAAACTGGCCATTGGAAACACAGCACCAGACATTTCGGTAAAAGATACCTTGGGCAACAACATTGCTTTATCTTCCATGCGTGGTAAGTATGTGCTGCTGGTATTCTGGGTAAGGGATGTAGTCAACTACGATGCTTTCGCATTTAATATGAGAAAGATCAGTAAAAGATTTAAAGACAAAAACTTTGTGACTTTCGGTGTAAGCTATGATCCTGAACAAAGATGGCGCGAAGTGATCAAATCTTCAGGTTTTAATTGGGTGCAGACAAATGATTTTGATGGTTTCGACAATAGGATGTCCGTAAGTGAAACCGCTAAGGCGTATGGCATTTATAGTGGTTCTGTTCCTCAGGGCTTTTTAATCGGTCCGGATGGGAAGATCTTGAAACGGAAGCTGGCCATATTTGACGGTGAACTTGGATTGGAATTAGAGAAACTTGTAAAATAAAGATATGAGAACGATATACATACCATTGTTGCTCCTGCTCTTTGTAGTAACGAGCCTGAACGTAAAAGCACAGCAGATTGCTGACTTTCCTGATATTGGAGATGACATCATGCCCGAATACCCAAAGGTAGAATGGCTGAAAGGTAACCCAGTCACTCAATTTGATAAAGATAAGATTTATATCGTAGAACTTTGGGCTACCTGGTGTAAACCCTGTATTGCGGCAATGCCCCACTTAAACGCACTTCACCTCAAGTTTAAAGATAAGGGTGTCATCTTTATTGGTCAGGACGTAATGGAAGACGATAAAGCTAAAGTGGAAGCTTTTGTAAAGGAAATGGGAGATGCGATCAGTTACAACATCGCATACAGTGGTGATGTTAATAGCGACTTCAACAAGAAATGGGTAAAGGCCGCAGCTGTCAGTTCTATACCTCAAACGTTCGTGATACAGCACAACAAACTGGTATGGCAAACACATCCTTTTAACCTCAATGAGGCCGTAATGCAACTATTAATAGAAGATAAGTTTAGTATTGACGCTGCAAAAGCCTTATTGAAAAAATAACCTACCAGAATTTATTATGGAAAACAGCATTGTAAAAATTGAAAACTTATCACACCGGTATAGCAGGGACTGGGCCATACGCGACATTAACTTTGAGATTGGCCAGATTGGTATTTTAGGCTTATTGGGTTCCAATGGCGCCGGAAAATCCACTACTATGAATATCCTCTGCGGGGTACTCAACCAAACAGAGGGCAACGTATACATTGACGGGATCGACCTGCGTAAAGATCCTGAAGAAGCTAAAAAACTGTTGGGCTTTCTCCCGCAAAACGCACCTCTGCACCTGGAGCTTACCGTACAGGAATACCTAACTTATTGTGCTTATATCCGCAATATAGAAAGCAATCAGGTTAAACAAGCAGTTGATCAGGTGATGGAAAAATGTGGGGTAGCACATTTCTCAAAACGGCTGTTGCGTAACCTTTCTGGTGGTTACCGCCAGCGGGTAGGGATAGCACAGGCCATTATCCATAAACCTAAATTGGTTGTACTGGACGAACCTACCAATGGTTTAGATCCAAATCAGATTCTGGAAGTTAGAAAATTAATCAAGGAGATTGCAGAAGAACGTGCGGTTTTATTTTCTACCCATATTTTGTCAGAAGTACAGGCCATTTGCAAGGAGATCAGAATGATTGAAAGCGGAAGAATGGTATTTGCGGATTCCATGGATGCCTTTAACAATTACATTATGCCAGATACGATGCTGGCATTTATGGACAATCCTCCTGGCACAGAAGAATTGATGGCTATTCCCGGAATTACCGGAGTAGAGCTCCTGAACGACAGAAGTATCCGCTTACGCTTTAAAGCATCTTCGTCCATCTCCCGTGAGCTGATTAAAATGTGCGTGCATAAAGGATGGGAGTTAAATGAGCTGATGCTAGAAAAAAGTTCACTGGATGAAGTGTTTGCACAGTTATCCAATAAATCAACAAGATAAAAGAAATGAAGAAGATTTTAAAAATAGCTAAACTTGAACTGAGTATCTTGTTTTATTCCCCGGTAGCCTGGCTTGTGCTGGCCATATTCATGATCCAATGTGGCATCAGTTTTTTAGATAACCTGCAGGGAACAAACACAGGCTTGCAGCTTGGCTATGGTGGTAGGGCCATTACTTCCACTTTGTTTGGGGGTACTTCCGGGCTATTTACAACCATTCAGGGAAACCTCTACCTCTACCTGCCCATACTAACTATGGGTTTAATGAGCCGGGAAACAAATAGCGGCTCCATAAAACTTTTGTTGTCCTCACCCGTAAAGCTAAGAGAAATCATCATCGGGAAATACCTGGCCATTATTGGATATGGTTTGATGCTGATTTTAATACTTGCCATTTATGGGGTAATTGGCTTATTCTCTATTGAGCATGTAGATTTAGGTAGCATATTTTCCGGCCTGCTTGGCCTGTACATGCTTATATGTACGTATGCGGCTATAGGCCTGTTTATGTCTTGCCTAACCACCTACCAGGTGGTTGCCGCCATCAGTACACTTGCTGTATTTGCTGTGCTAAGATTTGTAGGTACACTAGGACAAAATATCGATTTTGTAAGAGACCTGACCTATTTCCTTTCTATTTCTGGTCGTACAGATAAAATGATTGCTGGATTAATCACAACCAAAGATGTACTCTACTACCTGATTATCATCGCTTCATTTCTAACTTTGTGTGTACTGCGTTTAAAGTCAGAACGTGAGCTCAAGCCTTGGTCTGTAAAGGCGGGCAGGTATACACTTTTAATTGTTGGCGCATTATTTTTAGGATACTTGAGTTCGAGACCTCTACTAACAGGTTATTTGGACGCCACAAATGCCAAATCACTTACACTTACTAAAAATAGTCAGGAAATTGCGGCTCAAATTGATGGCGAATTAAAAGTTACTACCTATGCCAATATGCTGGCACCACAGGTATGGGACCTCCTCCCTGCTTCAAGGAATGGTGAACTTAGTCGTTTAGAACGCTATAAAAGGTTCATCCCAGGCCTAACAATGGATTATATCTATTATTACGAGAAACCGATAGATTCTAATCTGGCAGATTACAGACATAACCCAAACCTCCGAGGCACCACAAATACGGATGAGATTGCCAATAAAATGGCCGAAAATATGGATATAGAACGTAGTCTTTTTTTACCATCTGCCCAAATGACTAATCTGGCCGAGTTGAAAGATGAAGGTTACCTAAGTGTGAGGAAACTGGAATACAAAGGTAAAACCAGTTACCTGCGGTTTTATATAGGCGATCAAAGCCCTCATCCAGGAGAAGCCGAGTTTATGGCTGCTGTAAAACGCCTGGTTGCAAAAGTGCCGACAATTGTTTTTTTAACAGGCAATAATGAGAGGGACATCAACGATAGTGGAGATCGGGGTTATCAGCTGCTTAGTGCTGTCAAAACCAGAAAAAACGCATTGATCAACCATGGTTTTAATGTAGATACACTTAACCTGAATTTGAGCGATATCCCTGCCTCTGCTGATATTGTTGTGCTTGGAGACCCAACAATTGCTTTATCTGCTACCGCACAACAAAAATTGTCCGTTTACATTCAAAAAGGAGGGAATCTGTTCATCACTGGTGATCCCGAAAGGAGGGAAATCCTTAACCCTGTATTGCAGCCATTAGGTGTACAGCTAAAAAATGGGACACTGGTTAAGCCAGATGGAAAATTCAGCCCTGTATTTATTCCGGCTTTACTTGGGAGGAAAGGAGCGACATTAGATTCCAACCTAAACCGTATGGCTCGTTATGAAGTGCCTGTAGCAGTGCAAACTGCAGCGGGTTTAGATCTACAGCCAAAAGAAAATTTTGATGCTTTTCCCATATTGATGAGCCCTAAAACCGGATGGAACAGGAATGCTCCTTTAGATCCAACTGTTTCTGTCTATAATTTCAACGCATCCATGGGTGATGAACAGGGCGCATTCCCTGTTGCAGTAGGTTTAAGCAGACAAGTAAGGGCTAAGCAACAGCGGATTTTTGTGGTTGGTGATGCAGATTTTATAAGTAATGCAGAATTGAGTCGTCCTAAACGTGGTGAAAATGAGTATTTTGTTCAAGGGGTGTTGCGGTGGATGACCAATGGCACCTTCCCGTTAGATGTAACCCGGCCAGATCCCAAAGACTTAAGGCTAAATATTAGCCGCGAACAAATTACCGGCATGATGTACCTATGTAAGGGTATTCTTCCTGCATTGATCGCCATACTGGGCGCTATCGTACTCTTTAAAAGAAGAAGAAATTAAAGGTAAATCATGAATTTCAGCACAGATCAGCAAACACTTAACGATCTTAACATTATAGGTAAGCCGGGCAGTAGCTCTGTCTATAATTTGTTTAACCATACCTACACTCGCGGTGGAGCCGACTTGCTGGAAAAGATGTTTCTTTATCCGCTTGCTGACGCGGCTGCCATTAATAAAAGGAGTGGTATCTTTCAACACTTCAGTTCCATAGCCAGGGATTTTCCTTTCAAAACTGAGCATTTGGACGGTGCGGAACTCTATCTGTCTATGACTGATGAGCGGACGAGGTTAAGTGAAACAGATCAATCACTCACTAAAAAATTCAGTCAGCTGGTTTCTGCTGATGGAGATTACCAGCTTATTTACAACGGAATAACTGCCCTGCTGGAGTTGATACATACCCTAAATAACTTTGTGGAAAGTACTCTCCAATCCGCTTTAGGAACACCCTACGAAAGCAGCGTGCAATCAATAAAGAACCTTTTCGCTGATCCTGACTTTGTCGCTTTGCTTAAAGAAAAGCAGGGCGGCAAGCTTGTTTATGTCGTTGTTGCAGCGTATGACCATCTGCTTAGGTTTAAGCACCGAGCAAAAATTAAAGAAATGCTGTTGTGGATTTACGACATGGATGTGTGCTTTTCTGTCGCCAAGGTTGCCTTAAAACATCAGTTTGTATTTCCCGAAGCCTTGGCCAAAGATGCACATGCCGTAAAGCTGGCTCAGCTATATCATCCTCTGGTAAAACATGCCGTTGCCAATAATTTAGAAATAGATCCCGGCAGCAACATTATTTTTCTAACTGGAGCTAATATGGCGGGCAAATCCACTTTTATGAAATCGCTTGGCATTGCCATGTACCTTGCACATATGGGGTTCCCTGTAGCTGCCGCATCCATGCAGTTCTCTGTTCGGGATGGAATTTACACCACCATTAACCTGCCAGACGACCTGAGCTCTGGCAACTCCCATTTTTATGCCGAAGTGCTTCGGGTAAAGAAGATCGCAAAAGAGTTGAGTGTGGACAAAAACCTGTTTATCATATTTGATGAACTGTTTAGGGGCACCAACGTAAAGGATGCTTGTGAAGGTACTATTGCCATTACATCAGCATTTGCCAGAAAGCGAAATTGCATGTTTGTAGTGTCTAGCCATATCATCGAAGCGGCCGAGGTATTGAAGGCCGGTTGCAGTAATGTCAATTTTGTATACCTGCCTACGTTGATGGAAGGCAATAAACCCATTTATACCTACACCCTTAAAGCAGGGATAACTGCCGACAGGCATGGGATGATTATCGTTAATAATGAAGGGGTTTTGGGACTGCTAGAGAATGGAATTAGATCTCTCCCCTCGGTTCGAGATGACGATGCAGTTCGAGCGAATGGAATTAAGCACTTTATAGCTGACAAGCAGACATTAGAAGATCTAAATATAGTAGGACGCTACAAAACCAATTCCATCTTCAGGATATTTGACCATACGGTTACGGCTGGCGGCAGCCGGTTAATGGAGCAGATGTTCCAGCAGCCTTTAGCAGATGCCGCAGCCATCAATGAGCGCAGTAACATTTTTAAATATTTTACCGATCAGCCAATCGCCTTTCCTTTTAATCGGGAAGAGTTTGAACTGATGGAAAATTACTTGCGTTCGGGCACGGCCGGAAACATGTTATCATCAGGAGCAGGCATAGGTAGCAAGTGGATCTTACATCTTGTGGCGCAGGATAACGATTACGAAATTTTAGTGACTGAAGTGGTCAAAATCATTGCACTGCTACAGCGGTTCGATAAATTTATGCTGGCTATGGATGTGCAGGATAATCCTTATAGAACAGAACAATACGCGATTAAAAACATTTTTGATCACCGCAGCTTATCCTGGATGAGAACCATTGGGAGCGTAAAAGAACTTTCGCTGTTAAAACTGATCAGGTATGATTTCCTGTTAAGAGGGGAACTGCATCAGCAAATGCAGGAACTTAGTACATTAATGTATTGGCTGGACTTGTACATCGCTGTAGCAAAAGTGGCAAGGGATAAAGGTTTTTGTTATGCAAAAGCGTCACCTGGTGTACAGAACATACTCTCAATTGAGCGCCTGTACCATCCGGCATTGGAAAATGCCATTGGCAATTCGGTGAATTTAAGTCAGGGCCACAATGTACTATTTCTCACCGGGGCAAACATGGCGGGTAAATCAACCTTGATGAAATCTTTTGGCATCAGTTTATACCTGGCGCACATGGGGTTCCCCGTTGCTGCAGATCGTATGGAATTTTCGGTTAAAGATGGCCTATATACATCCATTAATGTACCTGATAATATAAATAGAGGCCATAGTCATTATTTCGCCGAGGTGTTACGGGTAAAAAAAGTTGCAGAAGAAGTGTCCGCAGGAAAAAAACTGGTGGCGATATTCGACGAACTTTTTAAAGGTACAAACGTTAAAGATGCTTTTGATGCTACACTATCTATTACAGAAGCTTTTTCAAAAAACAAGGATTGCTTTTTTGTAGTGTCTACCCATATTACAGAGGTAGCAGAAGCTTTACAGCGCAGCACAGATAATTTTCAGTTTTCATACTTACCTACTGTGATAGATGGCAATACGCCACGATATACTTATAAACTGCAGCAAGGTATTACTACCGACAGGCAAGGCATGATGATTATTGAAAATGAAGGGATTTTGGAGCTATTGACAAGAGATTGAGTTACAGTAACTCAATCTCTTTTACTGTTAAACCTGTGCCAACTGCAATGTTCATCAATGGGATTCCCATAGCTTTAAAATTCCTGGCAATATCCAGTATTTTTTGATCAGGACTTTCTACCTTTTCAACCTGAGCCACAGGAGCAACAACTTTGCGCGCTGTAACCTTCTTTTCGGTACCTATTTTTTCGAGTTTGCCGGCATACAAACTATTAGAAAATTCTTGCCTGTCGTTGCTTACAAAAGCAATATAAAGTATCATTTCCAGGCCTCTCAGGTTTTCAGAAATTTCTAAGGTATCAGAGCCATCCCGTCTTTTTTTGCCCCCAATTAAATATTTCACATCATTAATCTTTGGAAAATAGGCCACCAATACCGTGTGGTCGTGATTAACTTTGTCTTTATCAGTTAAGTCCCAGGCAAACTTGACTCCTTTATCGGTACGTTCAAGAGTAACATTTACAGGCTGTTTAAGCTTACCACGACTCAGTACCACATTTGGATAATCAATTTCCAGCTCAGGAAATTTACCTTTAATAGCGGAGGGATTATTGTAAGAAACGGCCAGGTTGTACCAGTTGTTAACCGTTCCGCGTGATTCGGGTGTAAAGGACATTTTTAGAACTTCCTTCATTTTCTCAAAAAACTTGCTCAGCAGCTTCATTTTTCCCCGGTTGTTTATCGTCAGGGCCGTAATCTTTTTACTGGACTTTCTGGCCTTCCCGCGCATTACGCTTTGTCCATTTAATACGTAGCCAATTACATCTCCCACTTTTCCTGAGAATGCACCATTGATGCCTTGAATTACTTTTCCCATTTTATTACAGTATAAAATCTTTGATTCCCTAAGATAAGGATCACCTCTAATACAAAAGGTATACATCACTTTAGATGACAAATAAATGATAAATAAATGTTATGTATGTAATAAGTTATCAATATATCATTTAGATATATTAAAGACAATGAAAAGATATATAAAGGATATAGCAAATATATATCATTGACTAATCACCTAAAGCGATGAATGCCTTTCGAGCACTTGCTGTATGCTAGCACAAGCGCATAGTGCGGTTTTTTGAATCAATATTTTTATCTTTGGAAATAAGCGAGTAGAAGATGGTGGTGATTATACATGATGAGCGAAGTGAATATGCTAACCGGGCGTTGAATTATGCGATTGTGCATATGACCGACTGGATAACCGCGCTTGTTGGCACTTGTGCCTGGAAAGTTGCTTTGGAAGGTGAGCTTGGTGATTTGAAGGACTTAACCGCACCTTTAGACATGAATGCCATTACTTATGATGAACTTATGATCCTTGATGAACTGGATGATGAGTTTGTTGGGGTATTGATGGAGATAATTTTTGCCGTATTAAAGTATCAGGAAACATTTATTTTGCTTTATGCAATAGATAAAGATGTAGCCTGCGACGATGAAGTCGCCTTTAATTTGGCTGAATTGTTATTTAATGAATTTGTCTTTCCGCAAGAGCCAGAATCCAGTGATTTTGACATTTATTCAGACAGCTGTGTCCTCACCCTTTCCTTAGCTAACTTATTTTATGTAGTTGCCACTTTATTAACAAATGGTGAATATGACTTGAATAAAGATAAGGCAGATATTCATTTTTTTGATAAGTATTATGGTGGCGAATTGCCCGCTTTACTAAGCAAGCTTGATGTTGATGATAAAAATATCGCCTTGCTTTATGATCTGGTTTTGGAAATGGAGCAGTGTTACGACAAGCTGTTGAATGTGGATATGAGAGGAGATAAGAGCGATCAGGAAAAGTTTTAACTGCTCACCAGCGCAAGCCATTTTTTGATGATGCTTTGTAAGTTTGCAGCTTTAGTTTGAACATCCTTCATATCTTTAAATGTCACAATTCTGCGGCCATCTTTGTATTCACCTTCCAGAAGCCCGCTTTTATCTTCTACTTTTGCACCGCTTGTAAAAACGAGCATAATTCGATTTTTAAACAAATTGAATACCGCAATTTCGCGCTGATATTCTTTTGGGTCAGACGGGGCCATGGCGCCAGTATAATAGAAACTGGGATTATTCCATTTAATTCTTTCGCCGATTTCAGCATCAGTATTCAGAATGATCTGCCTAATCGCTTCAACTGTTTCGCTGATTAAAGGATCCAGCTTCTGAATATGTGCAGTAACCTGCGCCTGATCGGTTGTTGATCGCATATTTTTATGATTTGTGCAAAGATAAATACATTGAGTAAATAATCCAGGCTGCGCTCGATACAAATGTTTTGCTGACTCAGCCAGAGTAGAAGGCAATTCACATTCAATATTCTATTATTTATATTCATTCTGAATAATAGTTTGTATATTTGTTAAAATACCTCTTACATTATGATAGTGAAGGCTAGAATTGAGCATAACAACGAATATCTCTTCCAGGAAGAAGTATCGGATGCATACAGTCCGGATCACAGTTTGTCTGAAAAACTGCTTACCATAAAAAAATCGCCCATAGGTATGAGTAACTACCAGATTTCTGCCAACGGTCTTTTCCTGATTTATTCAGAAATGAAATTTGATGCTACCGTGAACATCCTCACGGAGGTGGAAGGTGATGCTGTAGCCAGTCAGTTTATCTTCAGCAGGCAACAGCCAGGGATGCTGAAAAAGACCGATAGCTCCATGTACAGGAGAAGCAGGCACAACATCCGCTTCATATCCTCCTCCACTGAAAGTCATGAGGTAAAACCAGATGTAGAATACGTTTATTTTATGATTGTTTTGTCTAAAGACTATTTCCGGAACCTGATTGATCTTTATGCCGTTCAGGAGCAATTTGGCGATGACATGCAAAACGCAAACCCCCTTTCATTTGCCGGACAGGATCTTTTTGTGACGCCGGCAATGCGCAAATCTATCGAAGAGATCAGGGCCTGCAAACATGAAGGAGAACTCAAATGGCTTTTTACCAATGCCAGGATTCAGGAATTGATTATGTTTCAACTGGAACAGTTTAGCCATCATCCCGCTGCAGAGAAAGAAATGTCAAAGGATCTGGAAATCAGCAAGCTGGAGCAGGCCAGGGACATATTACATCAGGAATACATCAATCCGCCAGATCAAAAGATGCTTTCCAAACGTATTTCACTAAACCAGTTGAAACTTAAGAGTGGCTTTAAAGAATATTTCGGCTGCACAATTTATACGTACATCACCCGGTTGAGGATGGAGGAAGCGCGGAGGTTAATCTTAAGCGAAGGTAAAAATATGTTTGAAGTTGGCTTGAAGGTTGGTTTTAAACATCAGGCAAGTTTTACCCATGCCTTTAAGAAATATTACGGGATTTTACCTAGTGAGATAAAGGTCTAGGCGTCCTGTGCCATCTTCGGATATTCTTCTTCTCTTTTTTTTAAGGGTATATACGTTATTAACCAGTTTTAAATTGCTGTTAAAAGCAGCGGCATCTAACTTCACTTCATGCGGAAATACCTGGGTTTTTAAACTCTTTAAACAAGTCTGCACACTTGCATGCACGGAAAAGGCGGTGAAAAGATGCTGGGGATTCAGTACGTATGCGGGAGTGCCGTCCCACCATTTTTTTCCTCCCTTTAACATCATAATCCGGTCGGCATATTGTGCGGCCAGGTTCACATCATGCAATACCGCAACTACCGTAAAGCCCTTTTTTGTTAAGGCCAGTGCAATCGCAAGTGTTTGGTGCTGGTATTGCATATCCATGCTGGCTATAGGTTCATCCAGGAGCAATACGGCGCGTTTTGCATTCCAAAGCTGTGCAAGTACCCTGGCTAAATGTACCCTTTGCTGCTCCCCGCCAGATAAAGTCAGCATAGAGCGTTCAGCCAAATGAGACAATCCGCAAACCTCCATTGTTTCCTCCACAGCCAACTGGTCTGAAGCAGTTGCCCCGTTTCCCTGACCATAGCGGCCCATCATCACCACTTCCTGTACGGTAAATTCAAGGCTAATGGAATTTTGTTGCAGCAGCATCGCCCGCTTTTCAGAAAGTTCCTTTCGGCTGTAGGCGCTCAATTGTTTTCCGTCCAGTACCACACGTCCCGATTCGGGTTCTTTTTCGCCGGAGAGCAAACGCATGAGTGTTGATTTTCCCGCTCCGTTGGCACCTAAAATGGCCACCATTTCCCCGTCCCTTAAACTAAAAGAAATATCTTTTAGTAAATACCTGCCGTTTACCTGGTAACTGATCGACTCTACGTGTAGCATAACTGGATTGTATAATTAATTGATAAATTTCTTTTTATCCCGCATCAGGATGTATATAAACAAGGGCGTACCCAGTATGGCCGTCACCACGCCGATCGGCAATTCAACAGGCTGTGCAAGTGTGCGCGAAAGCATATCCGCCAATGTAAGTACCAAGGCGCCAAATAATGCTGAAGCGGGCAGCACAAAACGATGGTCTACACCTCCTAAAAGACGGATGGTATGGGGTACCAGTAAACCGACAAAACCAATAATGCCAGACACAGCTACAGAAGCTCCAACTGCCATAGTAGCAAACAGCACCACATAAGCCTTAATTTTATTAGGGTTTAGCCCAATCAGTTCCACCTGGCTTTCACCAATCGAAAAAATATTCAGTCCCCTGCTAAATAAAGGAAGGCAGATGAGGGGAATCCCCACAAAAGGCAACAGGCAAAGTACGTTTTCCCAGGTGGCACCGCCAAGACTACCCAACATCCAGAACGTAATGGTTCGGAGTTGCTGTTCTGTTGCCATATAAGTAACCAAGCCGGTTAAGGCGCCTGCCAGCGCATTGATGGCTACACCCGCAAGCAACATGGTAGATACATTTGGGCGGCCATCTGATTTAGACATTTGATACACCAGCATAGCGGCGATGCCTGCGCCCGCAAAGGCACCGAAGGCGAGGAGATAATAGCCCAATAAATTGCTCAGTTGTGCAAAGAAGGCAGTTTCTAAGGCAATGATGAGCACGGCCATCAATGAAGCACCTGCCGAAATACCAATGAGCCCCGGTTCTGCCAGTGGATTACGGAAAATTCCTTGTATTGCAGCTCCGGAAATCCCGAGTCCTGCGCCCACTAAAATACCCATGACTACCCTGGGCATGCGGATCATGTTCAGCACACCCTCGTTAACCGGATCTGCCTGCAGTTGGCTAAAGCAGCCTATTTTATGCCCTAAAATCAGCAGCACCTCCTGAATGGGGATTTGCATCGCCCCAAGGCCAAGAGAAAAGGCGGTGGAGCATGCTAAAGCAGTGATGAGCAGGCTGTATAGAATTGTTTTCTTCATTTCTAAATTTTATGAGGGGATAAACCCTTTAAAGTATCCGGGCATTCAATTCCCTGATCGCTTCAGGAAGGCGTGTACTGAAATTGACCAGTAAAGGCCCGTCCATTTCAATGATTTTTTTATTTTTCCCTGCTGTGGTATAATTTACCCCCGGCATCCTTAAAACCGCATCTTTGCCACCCAGGCTGCTCAGTCCAAAATCAAACATGAGGATAATATCAGGGTTCGCTTTTACCAGGGCTTCAGTGGTGTAAGGTTTAAAATCGCTAAAGTCTTGTATGGCATTTTTCCCGCCTGCAAGATGGATGATGGCATCAATACTGCTGCCTTTTCCCGCTACGCTCATGGTTCCGCTTCCCCTTGCGTAAATAAAAAGTACTTTAGGGGCCTTTCCTGTTTTGCGTTGTTTCAGGGTTGTTTGCAGGCTGGCTTCTGTTTTTTTGGCCAGTACTTCGCCAGCTGCTTTACGGTCCAGGAACCCTGCAATCTTTCTGATAAAAGCCATTGCCCCGGCAGGGGAGTAATCCTGCCTGATTTGTGCCACCTGGATGCCTACCGACTTCAGCTGACTGAGTACCTCCCGTGATAAGTCTCCCTCTGGCACAAGCACAAGGTCTGGACGAAAAGAGGTAATCCCTTCAGCAGAAACAGAACGGTTCCGGCTTACTTTTGGCAATTGATTAACCTCTTGCGGCCATACACTCGTTACATCCACGGCTACAATATTTTTGCCCATGCCCAATGCGCGGACAGTTTCGGTAATGGCAGCACTCAGGCATATAATTTTTTTTGGCTGTGCCAGCAAAACTATCGGCAGGCAACACGATACCAAGGTCAGCATCCAGGGCATGCCTTTTTTAAATCTCATATCTAACAATCCATTTGTTGGCACAAAACAAAGCTTTAATTCTTCCAAATACAAGTAATTGATATTTGTTCTAAATAAGGTTGCGGGTACGCTGCGCTTTTTTGGATAACTTCTGTTTTTTGTAATGATCTGTAATAAAGAAGATTGTGGTGTTTTGTTTGCGTTGAAAACAAGCCTGCGCTGGAAAATCTGCGGAAATAAATACGTTTTGCACAAAATTTAATCCCGATTGCACAAAAGAAAATCCGGATCGCACAAATCAAGTTTGCAACAGAATTCTGATGTTTGCAGTGCTTTTATTTAGAATGATTAAAAATAGATGCTAAATAAAAGGAATGCTTACATGAAGATATTTTATATACTACTCATTTTGTCTATCAGCTTTATCACTAGCGCTACAGCCCAAACAAAGGGCGGGCTAAGTGGTAGGGTGTATGACGGACAAGGGAAACCACTAAGCGGTGCCACCATTCGTCTGGAGCCAGATCGTTTGATGATGCAAAGCAATAACCGGGGAGCGTTTTTATTTAAGGACATATATACAGGTGATTACACCATTTACGTAAGCAGTGTTGGCTTTAAAAGTTATAAAAAAGCGGTACTGATTAGCCCTGATCAGATAAACACGATTGACATCCGTCTGGAAGCCGGGCAAGGTGATTTGAATGAAGTAGTGGTGGCAGAGAAGCGGGAAAATCCTGATAACTTAATACGGGCGGAACGAAGCGCAATGCCAGTTACGGTGATTACCAGGCGCAGCATTGAACTGATGGGCAGCAGGAGGTTAGATGAAGTATTGAAAGAACAGACGGGGATTGCGATGGTCAACGATATTGGCAGCGGAAGCAGGGCAGTCGGTATCCAAATGCAGGGTTTTAGTTCTCAGTATGTGATGGTATTGGTAGACGGGCAGCCGATGGTTGGCCGCAACAATGGAAATTTAGACCTGTCAAGGATCAGCGTAAACAATGTAGAACGCATAGAAATTATCAAAGGTGCTACGAGCTGTCTTTATGGAAGTGAAGCCTTAGGCGGGGCCATTAACGTGATTACCCGGTTTGGAGCCGTTCAACCGCAGGCACGTGCGGCTTTATTTTACGGAAGCAGAAATTTGATGGATGGAACGCTGGAGGCTGAAATGCCTTTTCAGGGACAAAGGGGCTCCGTTTTGCTTTCCGGAAACTATTATGCTACCGAGGGATACAATACCAATAAAACTTATTTGGTAAACAGTCAGACGCTTCCTCCTTTTAAAAACTACAGCGGACAAGCGCGAATTAAATACCAGTTGAACGGCAGTACGAATTTGGGTTTCCAGGCCAGGTACAATAAAAGGACTTCCAGGATGGAGATGAATTTTGCAAGCTCGGGCATCACCAACGGCAATTTAAACGAGCTTGATGATGAGGATTTAAACCTGACTTTAAACCTTAGAAAGAACTTCAAAAACAAAATGCGAAGTCAGACCAATTACTATTTTACCAATTATGCTACAGACATGCTTTTGAGCAGGGCACAGAGGGCAGAGGTTTTGGCAAGCAGTAAATTCGATGAAAACACGCACCGCATAGAAGAGCAGCTTGCATTTGCGGTAAATAATGAACTGAAATTTACCGGCGGATTGGGCGGAACTGCGCAGCAAATGAACAACAGTGAATTCGAGGAATCTTTATACACTGCTTTTGGATATGTACAGGGCGATTGGATGATAGCGCCAAAATGGAGTGCGGTAGGTGGCTTACGGTACGATCATACCAGTAGCTTTGGCGGCAGGTTAAATCCTAGTTTCGGCCTGCAATATCAACTTCTGCCTACCCTAAGTATTAAGGCAGGTTTAGGCGGAGGATTTATAGCACCTGATTTTAAAAAGCGGTTCCAGATTTTCACCAACATCACCCAGGGATACACGGTAATTGGCTCAGATATTATTAAAGACGGCTTAGAGGAACTTCAAAATGCCGGTGAAGTAAGTGAAATACGCAGCAATGTGCTGAACCAGTTATCTGCAAGCCTGCGACCGGAACGCTCCAATTCTTACAACGCAGGTTTGGTATTTACCCCGGGGAAAAGCATTAAAATTGAAGGCTCTGCATTTTACCATCGCTTGTACGATTTTATCAATTTTGTACAGGTTGGCACAAAAACCAATGGGCAGCAAATTTTCAGCTACACCAACGTGGCGGAATCAACCAATAAAGGTTTTGAACTGTCGGCATCCATAAATCTGGTCAAAAACCTTACGGCAAACCTTGGATATCAATACCTGGTGATGAAAGATCAGGGGATTGTGGAGCTGATTAAGCAAGGCGTGGCTCCCTACAATAAGGTTAGAAACAGCATTACCGGAGAAACCCGTGCGGCTGTACCTGCGGATTACTTTGGTTTAGATAACAGGTCTAAGCACATGCTCAATGCCAACTTTACCTATCAGACAGCCTGGGGTATTACCAGTACGTTGCGTGCAAATTACCGTGGAAAATATGGATGGGCTGATGACAACAATAACCTTTTTATAGATCCATACGACATTTTCGTGAAGGGCTTTGTATTGGTGTACGCATCAGTTGAAAAGCGAATGCTGAAGGACAAATTGAGCATTACGCTGAGTGGAGAAAACTTATTTGATTATACAGACCCGCTGATGCCGGGCCAAATGGGTAGAACCCTGCTTGCGGGAATTACCTGGCGCATTTTTAAAAACTAGAACCCTACAGAAATGAAAATCATAAACTATAAATATACCATAAAGTTGGCCATGATCGGTTTGCTGTTTTTATGGTCCTGTACAAAAAAAGAAGAAGTCCCGGAACTAGAAGACAACAAGAGTACGGTGATCAGAGATTTAGCCGGTGATACCGGAGCCTCAGTTGGAGAAGGTGCGGATGGGAAAACACAACGCGATTTCCGCACCTTTCTTTTCAACTTTAAGGATAAGAAGCAAATTTGGTTGAATAATGCGGAAGACTCGGCAAGGTACCTCAAAACTGCGGATTGGGATTTGGCTTTTACGTACATCTACAACTCAATTGTATATGTAAACAAGGGACAGGATGCTGAAAATCCCGGTTTTGAGGGGCCGGGTTTAGGTGAAATTACTTATGTAGATAAGCCCTATAACGAAGTAACGGAGGTTAGTCAGGATATAAATTTTAGTACCCGGCAGAGTTTTGTAGGTTGGGACGGCTGGCCACAAGGCTACAATTTTGGCTGGTACTTTTACCAGATGACCACACATATTGCCCGGCCTGTTAAAAACAGGACTTTCATCCTAAAAACTGCGGCCGGCAAATACGCGAAACTCGAATTGATCAATGTGTACCAGGGAAATCCGCCGGTGGTTACTGATTTGCACTGGCCCGCGCCTTACCTCACTTTCCGGTATTATGTTCAGGAAGATGGAAGCAAGAATTTAAATACCAATTAACCTAAAATGATGAAAACCCCTTACAAAATAATCCTGACCATACTCATGAGCAGTGTGCTGTTCTTCTCCTGTACTAAAAAAGACCCTTTAAGCCCGGATGAAGAATTGCCTCCATTACCTGAGGCTACCGTTACCGCCAGTGGCGAATACAGTGTGAATGACTTGCCTGGTGATATTACCAAAACCATGGATGGCAAGGAAGTGACGGATGATGGAGGCTTTAATACGGTATACTACAGCCTGGAAGATGGCAGGGTAGTGCCAAAAGAATACGCCAATACGGATAAATGGGACATCGCTTTTTCCGGTGTTTACAACAGCACCATTTGGGCAAATAACGGGAGTGTTAAATACGAAAGCGGAGGGAGCAATCCCGGATATGGTAGTCCGGCCAGAGGCATGTTTTATTTGGTAGTAGATACCGAGGTAGACGCAAAGTATTACAATAGCAGCACGCACAAACCGATACAGATCCCTATTCCCTTCAGCTATTTGGATGAAGCTTACAACAAGATCAGCCGGATAGCAGTGGCTGATGACCAGTTTAATTATTACGGCTCCCTGGGCTTAGATCACTTTTTGGCCAGTGGCAATGGTTACGCTCACTATGATTTTTATGGAAACATGGCGCCCGGGGATGCCAAAAAAACACATGTGGTGTACAATATGGCAAGGCCTTTTATTATTAAAACAGCCAAAGGAAATTATGCCAAGGTTATTTTATACAGCTTTTATAAAGGTAAACCGGAGAACCCGAACAGGGATAATGTGGCGCCTTATTTAAGCTTTAAATATACGTTGCTAAAAGGTGGCGGTAAAGATTTTAGTGTACTGACAAAATAAAACGAGATAAAAAGATGATGACGATTAATGATAAAAATGGCTGGTTCAATTACCCGGTATGGCTGTTGTTTCTGGCACTTGCGCTAAGCAGTTGTTCAAAAAGCGAGGATGCGGTACCTGAACCGGAAGTGGAAACTTTTAAGACGGAAGCGCCTTGGGTGCCGGCAAGGGCAAAGTTGTTAAAGGAATGGAGTTATAATTATGAGAAAGTGATTCCGGTAGCTGGGATTTATTCAAAAGAAAACTTCGAGACCAAGCAAGGTAAAGCCTATGTTTTCCTGGATGAAAAATATAGTGTGGTGTATGTGGTAGACTGGCCTGCCGGTGCTACCCATGGTTCGCTTTTCGCAGATCCGGTTTATTTTAACCTGGATACCCGTGATACTGTTCCGCGTTTGCAGGTATTGGCAGGGACTAACGACAACTGGCACATCAATTTTAATGATATTTACAATTCTACCATTAGCGTAAATAGCGACAATTCTTCTTTTGAAAGTGGCATGATCCGTACCATTGCCACACCATTTGACGAGTTGGACCAGGTGCCGGCAATTCCTGCTGGTTTAGGAAAAATAGTAGACATGACCGTAGCCATTGATAACGCGGCAGGAAACAGCTGGGGTTATTATACGATGGCAAACCATATTTTAAATCCGTTCAGGAATAAAACCAATATCATTTACCTGAAAGATGGGCGGAGGGTGAAATTTCAGTTGCAGAACTTGTATTACGGTAATCCTGCACCTGGTACGGTTAAGGATAAATATGAATATCCTGCACCCTATTTTAATTTCAAATATTACATCCAGCCTGTAGCTGGGAACAACACCATTAAGACAAGAGGATAAAAAAGAAATTGCTACAGATCACCGGCAAAACCGTATTGCGCAATCATAAATTTAGCGGGTATGCCGGGAGAATGGGCAGGAGGTCTCGTGAAGACTGAAAATCCAGAAGGAGGGAGGTAAGACTTGAACATCACCAACCCTGCCTAATGGTCTGCAAACTGGAAAGACCAGTGCGCGTATTTTAACAATTAATAAAATAATAATTAAAACCTTTATGAAAACTATTGATTTTCAACAAACATGCAAAAGTACTAAAAAAAATGTATTGATGGCTTTAACTTTAGGTGTTGTGGCCTTAAGTGTATTGTCTTCTTGTAAAAAAGATGGTGCTGATGCGCCAGAAGGGTTAAAGTTAAACCAAACTATAGCGGTTAAAAACCCAACGGCAGGAGGATCTGCATTGACTTTGACAAGTTCGACTGGTACCGTGGAACTTAATACAAGTGGTGTATATACCGTAAAGAATTATTTTGTAGATCAGGGTATTTATACCCATCCGGATTCCGTGTACCACCGTCCAAACGGGATCTATTATTTCAGATTTAGTGATAATGATAATATCCCAGGCGCAACATCTACTACTGCACCAGCTCCAGCTAATCGTTGGGATTTATCTTTCGGCGGCACCGCAAATGCATATCTTGGTAAACATTCTTCTGTAACCCTTAAAGCTAAAGATGTAGCGTTCGCATCAGTAACTTTGAGCGATTGGAGCACTGCAACAACCATTACACCAAGTGGAACAAGTTTTGGCCATGACGGTTTTCTATCACCAGGAACACCAGCTACCTATTCAGATCCTACTCCTTTAACCATTACAGGTTGGTTTAATTACTATTTTGATAACCATGAGGTATTGCCGATTACAAACCGAACTATTTTGATCAGCGACAATCTGGATAGAGTATACGCAATTGAATTTACCAGCGTATACCAAAACAGTGTAGCCATAGATGGTGCATCAGGTTTCCCTGATAACTATTCATATCTACATTTCCGATACAAATATTTAGGTACGTTGTAGACAAAAAGAGCTTAATTAAGCCCCGGGAATAAACTATCCCGGGGTGATTTTTATAAACAGATTCAGATACAAAACAGATGAAAATTTCAAAATATATATTTTTTGCCTCAATAGCCTTTGCATTATTTATTACATCATGTAAAGAAAATGATGCTTTAGAACCAGTTCCTGAAGAACCCGAATTTGTCCAGGTAAGCCAATACATCAAAAAGTATAAAAATGGTATTGTAGAGGTAAGCTTTCTTCCAGTAGATATTACAAGAAGTAACGGGAGAATGCGGGATTATTTTAGCCTCGATAGCATGAAGTTTTTGCCAGAGGATAAGTACCTTAAGACCAATAAATGGGATATTGTGTTTCGTGGAAGATATTCTTCGGAAGTCTATGCTAATTATTCGCAAACCCTTAACTTTAACTATCCGTGGTACGATCTAAGTTTGTATAACGATGTGAGTTTTACTTATGTGATCCAGAATTTTGACGACGTTACCTCGGTTACAGACAATATGCTGTTGGCACATGGGCCGAATCCTGAAGATCAGCAAGGTAATATAACTGGTACTGGTGGATCGGACAATCTTACAAACGCTGAAAATTATCAGCATTATCTGAATAGCGTGGCCTGGGCATATGATACTTACAATTCAGAAACTGGCGATCTGTTATACAGTACTCCCTACGCAAATAAAACATGGGTATTGAAATTGCATGATGGCCGATATGCTAAGTTTCAATTCATCAACAATTATGATACGAAGCCGACGGAAAATAATGCAAATTCTCAAAGAGGGTTTCTGAGCTTTCGTTATTATATTGCGCCTTCAGGAAGTAAGAATCTGAATACGAAGTAAGCTTGAATTTTAATCAAACAAGATAAATCACAGAAAATCTAAATAAAATGTTAAGTGCGAAAATTAAAGAGGCTACGAAAACGCCTCACCAGGAAGTAGAAAAAAAAGTGGTCGCTAAAATTAAGACCATCCGTAATGAGGCAGATTATGCCGATCTGTTAAAACATTTCTACGCATATTTTAATGCGGTAGAACAAGTTATTGCCCCTTACATTACAACAGCCGTTTTGCCTGATTTGGCGGAGCGTCGCAATGCCTCTTACATCAGGGCCGATATCGAAGCTTTAGGGGGTACTGTAGATGAACTGCCTTTTGCAACTGCACCAGAAGTTAACAATACGGTACAGGCATTGGGTGCGCTGTATGTATTGGAAGGTTCCATTATGGGCGGGCCTTACATTGTAAAGATGCTGCAAAAGGGAGGGCTTACTAAAGGTTTTTCTTTTTTCAGCGGATATGGCGAGGCTTCGGGACAAAAATGGGGCGAATTCACCGCGGTGTTAGATGCCTTAGCTAAAAATGAGGAAGATGAAAAACAGGCTTTACAAGCTGCACATGAAACATTCGCCCGTTTTGGCGATGTATTTGGAACAGTAAATCATCCAAAAGTTACCACCTTGTAGGTGTTTGAGAAAGATGTGATGACAGGGAAATTGATTGTCCTGAAAGCTTGTTTAATTGGCTTTGTTTTTTTGACGGGTATTTCTGCCTGTAAAAAAGATAAAGCAATTAATGAGGATGTTGAAGAGATCATCTCGCCAACTACTGGAAGTCGCCGGCAATTTACCCTGGATTCAATCTTTCTCTATGCAAGGCAGGTTTACCTCTGGCGGGAAGCGTTGCCGGATTACCAAGGCTTTAATCCGAGACAACGGTATGAAAATTATACACCGGACTTTACCGCCTTTCAAAAGGAGCTTTTTGACCTCTCCCAGATGAAAGTAAATCCTGCAAATAAATTACCATATGAAAATCCGGTATATCTGGGAAACGCTAAATATTCTTATTTGGTTAATGGTGTAAATGCCGGAGGCAGCGTTGCGCAAACCCTTGCTACATCGGAAGCCAATTCGGCACTGCTGACGGCTGTATTTAGTGTAGGCGGATCAAATGTAGGTTATTTGATGCTGTCGTCTTTTCCAAAGCTTGCGGAAATAAAATCCCAATTGGATGAAGCCTTTGATCAACTTGCGGCGGCTAAGCCGGCAGACCTGATCATTGATTTGCGGAATAACGGAGGAGGATATGTTCAAACTGCAGAATACATTGCGAATCTGGTGGCTTCCTCTGCTTTAACTGGTAAGTTGATGTATACAGAAAAGTTTAATAATTTGATGCAGCAAGGTAAGGCCCTCATTTTACGCCATCAGCCTTATCTGGACGAAAATAGCAAACCTGTAACCTACAATGGCAGGGCTGCTACCATGGCAGATGTAGATTTTACGGAGGCTGGTAATACCTATAAATTCAGTAAAAAAGGCAGTCTGGAAACGGTAAAAAACTTATATTTTATTGTGACTAATGGTACAGCTTCTTCCAGCGAATTGCTGATCAGTTGCTTAAAACCTTATTATAATGTGAAGCTGGTGGGAAGTAGGACGTATGGTAAGCCCATTGGGTTTTTTGGGGTGGTTATTGATGATTATACGGTTTACATGTCCAGTTTTCTGATCAAAAATGCAGCTGGCGCCTCCGATTATTTTGATGGAATGCCTGTGGATCTTGAAGCTGTGCCTGATGGGCAATACGAATTGGGCAATCCCAATGAAAGCTGCCTGCGTAAAGCGCTGGCCGCTATTCAGTCTGCAGAAGTACCAGCTGTAACAACCGAAAAAGTACGCCGTACTTTAGCGTCAGGATCGGGTGGTAATCAAGAAACGGACGCTGTAAGCAATGCATTGCCTTTAAAGAATGGCATGATTGAGGACAGGAGGCGGTTGCTTCGTGTAACTATTTACTAATTTTGTCAGGAAATGAAAGCAGCAGATCAGATTCCTTTACACACCCTGAACAATCCAAAAACAACAGGCATTGACATTCACCGGCTTCCTGATCAAAATTTTGACCTTTCTGGTTTAACCGCCGCGCATCGGGATGATCATTACATGTTTGCCTTTCAGGAAATGGGAACCTGCAGGATGATGGTTGATTTTAAGGAGCGCTGTGTGGAGGGCTGCGCTGTATTTGTGGTACGGCCGGGGCAGGTGCATTATGCCATTTCAACCCTGGAGTTTAAGGCCTGGGTAATTGCAGTTGACGTATCCTGGGTTGACGAATCCTTTCGGCAGTTGTTTCAGGAAAATGTACTGCGGGATACCCCCATAGCCATAAAAGATCATCAGGCAAGTGTATTGAAGAACTGCATGTTGTTGCTGGATGAAGTTTATACAAACCAATCTGGCGCAAGTTTTCATCATCATACACTCCGTCATCTTGTAGAAGGCTGTATTGGGATGTTTGCTTCCATTTATAACCAGGCAGGACAATGCGGGGAGAATTCTGATCGTAGAATTTCGGTGATTTCAAGGCAGTTTAAAAACCATTTACAAGATAAGTTCAAGTCAATGAAAAGTCCATCCGCTTATGCGGGTCTTCTGAACATTAGTCCGGTTTACTTAAATGAGGCAGTGAAACAATACACAGGTTTTTCGGTGAGTTACTGGATACAACAGGAAATTGTGTTGGAAGCTAAAAGAATGCTGTATTATACCAGCCTTACGGTAAAGGAAATTGCGCATGTCCTGGGCTACGAAGATCAAACTTATTTTATCAGGCTGTTTGGCAAAGTTGCAGGAATGCCTCCGCAGCAATTTAGGCTTAAATACCGCAAATAGTCCATCTTATTCCTTAAATATAGCATTGATTGCTGTAGCACAATGGCGTTTTTTTGTATTGTAAATAAAAACAGAAGAATATGCCAAGAGCACCTAAATGGGTCGGTGATGCGTTGATAAATATCCTGGGTTCAAAATATCCAATAGTTAAAGTAAATGCCGTGCAATCACTTCATAAGGAATTGAAAAACATCGTTTTTGAAGGTGATTTTGAAAAGATGCCTTTTGAGATCAGCCATGCGGTGGCTTTTAGGGTGAGTGACCGTGACTTCAGGAATTATACAATTTCAGGGCTGGACCGGGAAAAAGGACAATGTGAAATCCTGTTTCATATTCATGGTAAAGGGCCTGGCAGTGATTTTATCAATCGCTTAAAAGTGGGCGACTCTTTAAAGATGGTTCCGCCAAGAGGAAAAAAATTCTATCAGCCTGAATCGCCCTCGCACTTCTTTTTTGGTGATGAGACTACCCTGGGTTTGTTTCAGAGCATGGCAATAGAGATTGATAAACGGGGTCAATATTATTCTGGCATACTGGAATTACAGAAGGAAACCATAGACATTCATGAATCGCTTGGATTGGATATGATCAAAATCAGGCGTGACAATCGGGAACCGGGCGGGAACACGGTAGAATGTCTGGAAGATTTGAAAGGCATGGCACCGGATCAGTTTGATAATGGGGTTTTTTATTTATCTGGAAATGCGAATGCAATACAGTTGATTAGAAAAGCCCTTTTAACCATGGGGATCAATTCAAAAAATATTAAAACCCAGGCCTATTGGGCTGAAGGTAGGATAGGGTTGTAGTAATATTAAAATATCTGCTATATTTGAGCTAAATAACAATTTTAATGCTCTACAAACCAGGACTGCATATTTTAGCAGAATTTGATTCTAAAAAAGCCGCCGCTTTACAAGCTTCGGCACAATGTAAGGTACTTTTCGAAGATTTAATCTGTAAATATGAACTTTCACAGGTAGGGGAAGTTTACCATGATTTTGCCGGTGGTGGTTTTACGGCTGTTGTATGTTTAACGGAATCTCACCTTTCTATTCATACCTGGCCGGAATTTGAAATGGCGACTTTTGATATTTTCCTTTCTAATTATCAGAAAGATAATCATGACAAAGTAAGGGCAATCTATGAAGAGGTGCTTGCTTTTTTTGAAGGTATTGAGCGTCAGAAGACAGAATTGATCAGGTAATGGCAACTTTTCCTTTAACAACCTTTCCTGCTCCGGAAGATGCGTATTGTCCTGAATGTAGTAGCAGCATTACCCTTTATGATCCAATGGGGAGCGAATTCTGTGTTTGCAGTTCCTGTAATATCTACATTCAATTTATTAACGAGGAGCCAAAGAAATATAAAATTTTAAACCCGCCTATATTGAAACCTGCTATTCCATTGGGTACAGAAGGGTTGCTGGATGGTGTTTCTTTTAAAGTGATCGCATATCTGGAGATGCATGAAGATGGTGCTGCGGAATATGCCTGGCGTGAATATATACTTTATAATTATGAGCAGGGCTACGCCACATTGTCGGAGTATGATGGACATTGGAACCTGTTATATGGAGATAATTTTTTGCCTGATCTGGAAAAGCCTATGGATCTAACAAATTCTGTGATGTACCGGAATGTTGAATATAGACTTTTTCACAAATACGGGCGTAAAATTACGGGGCTGCTGGGAGAATTTGATTGGGATGTATTGGTTGACCGAATTAGGGTGCAGGAATTTATAGCACCACCATATGTATTGGTCAAGGAAAAAACGACCTCTCCCCGTAAGCAAACCAATTACTACTTGGGCGAATACCAGGAGCCTAAGGTGATTGCCGATGCATTTAAGTTGGATGTCAATTTGTTTCCGGCTAAATCAGGAATTCTATCCAACCAACCATCAAAAGCGAATGAGTTTTGGCTATGGTCTTTCCGGGCTTCGTTTATCATGATGCTGGTCTTAGTGTTGGTGCAGTTGGCAATGGTATATGTTAAACCTGAGCAGACCTTGATGGACCAGGTATTTGATATTGCTTACGATCCTTCTAAAGGGAACTTTGAATTTAAACCCTTTGTGACACCTTCTTTTAAAGTTACTGATGCTTCTTCTGCAATGGATATTGTATTGACTTCTGGTCTGAGTAACAACTGGCTGGAAGCTACCACGGTTCTGGTTAATGAAAAAACAAATCAAACCTGGGAGGTGAATGCAGGTATAGAGTATTATAGTGGTGTTGAAGGTGGTGAAAGCTGGAGCGAAGGAAGTATGACTACGGAAGTGCTCTTATCTGAAATTCCTGCAGGAATGTACCATCTGAATGTGTACCCGGCTTCAGGTGATCCATTAAGGGATAAAATGAGCATTAGTGTTACGATTAACCATGTGTTATGGCGTAATTTATTATGTTACGCGCTTTTGCTGATCATTGTGCCATTTTTTTGCTATCTGGCAAGGGCGGCATTTGAGAAAAAGCGCTGGAGGAACAGTAACTATTCACCTTATTAAAATTAGATATGAAAGACCTACTTAAATATATATACATCTTTGCAGGCTTGCTGATAGTTGGCGCGTTTACGCGTTCTGCATGGTACGGAAAAGCTTTATGGGAAAGCAATGTACAGCATAACACGGAGTATACCGGAAAAAGGGTGTACGGTGGATACGGAAACAGACTAAATCATAAATAAATAAAAATATGAACCTAAACGAATTGATCAGCCTTAAATACATAATTGCCTCTGTTGTGTATTCTGTATTGGGTATTGTAATCCTGGTGGCCGCTTTTTGGATCATCGAAAAAATTACACCTGAAAATCTTTATAAAGAGATCCTGGAAAAACATAACATAGCCCTGGCTATCGTTTGCGCGGCTTTTATCATTGCCGTAGCAATTATTGTGAGTTCTTCAATCCATGGCTAAGCATGGATAAAAAACTGCCAGTTTTGCTGCTGATTTCGGTATTTGTAGTTGCAACCTGTGGATTAATCTATGAACTGATTGCGGGTACACTGGCCAGTTACCTGCTGGGAGATTCGGTAACACAATTCTCTACCATTATAGGACTCTATCTTTTTTCTATGGGTATTGGCTCCTGGATTTCTAAATATTTTGATAAGAACATCCTCTTTTGGTTTATTCAAATTGAAATATTGGTGGGCATTGTTGGGGGTACAAGTTCCAGTATTTTATACCTGGTATTTGAAAGTGCGGCTTCTTTTAGAATTATATTGTACAGCCTGGTGGGTATGACCGGAATCCTTGTGGGATTGGAAATACCTTTGCTCATGAGAATTTTGCAAGATCGTTTTGAGTTTAAAGATCTGGTGGCTAAAGTATTTACATTCGATTATATTGGTGCCCTGCTGGCGTCAATCGTATTTCCGTTATTGCTGATCCCATACTTAGGCTTGATAAAAACTTCTTACTTGTTTGGCATGCTAAACGTGGGGATTGCCTTACTGGTATGCGTAACCTTTCAGAAGGAAATCAACAGGGCCTTATATTTAAAAACGGCTTCCTTAGCTTGTCTAATGGCGTTATTGGCAGGGTTTATACTGTCTGACCGCATTACCAGTTATTCTGAAAGCCTGGGTTATTCTGATACGATTATATATACTAAAAGCACACCTTATCAGCGCATTGTACTGACTAAAAAAGCGAAAATGCTGCGGTTATATTTAAATGGTAATTTGCAGTTCAGTTCTGATGATGAGTACCGTTATCATGAAGCACTGGTACATCCGGGTTTAGCTGCGATACCCAATGTGAAACATGTGCTGGTAATGGGAGGTGGGGATGGTTTGGCTGTGCGGGAGATCTTAAAATATCCCAGTGTGGAAAGCGTTACGCTGGTAGACCTGGATTCCGGTATGACGGCGCTGTTTAAATCTAACCCGATGCTACTCGACCTCAATAAAAAATCATTGCTGTCTCCTAAAGTTAACGTAATTAATGCTGATGCCTTTTCCTGGGTGAGGAAAGCGGAAAAAAGGTATGATTTCATCGTGGTAGATTTTCCTGACCCTTCAAATTATGCTGTTGGTAAATTGTATACCAACTCGTTTTATAAACAGATTAAAGAACTGCTGTCTGACAATGGAATTGTAGTGGTGCAAAGTACCTCTCCATTTGTGGCACCAAAATCTTTTTGGTGTGTAAACCAAACTTTAACATCGGTAGGTTTTTATACTACACCCTACCATAATTATGTTCCTTCTTTTGGCGACTGGGGGTATATTATGGCCCAGTTAAAGCCCTTTTATAGAAAGCCGGCCCGCTTTCCGGATGGAATGAAATTTATTTCTACTGCTGGTCTGGATCAAATGTTGTTTTTTCCAAAGGATATGGGGAAAGTTGAAACTGAAGTCAACAAGCTTAACAACCAGGTGCTTGTAAAGTATTTTGAAGAGGAGTGGGGATCTGTTTCTTATCAATAGTTAGGCGGTATGGGAAGCAGCTTTAACAGAAAGGGGTTTTTATTGCGCGCAGGTTTGGTTACAGGCGGGATATTTTTGAACGGCTGTATCAGAAATTTGAGCAATTCTTCTAAAGCTTACAAACATGTTAAAGGTGCGGTTATTGGGCCAGATGAAAAAGCCGGGCACGTACTGAGGGGTAAATTCGATTTTCCTTTTCCTGCTGAAACCAGAGCTGTAAAAACACTGATCATAGGTGGGGGTATTTCTGGCCTTTCTGCCGGTCGCTGGCTAAAAAAGGAGGGTTTTAATGATTTTGAAATCCTTGAATTGGAAGATCACGCAGGTGGTAACGCACATTCAAGAAGCAATAGCGTATCTGCTTATCCTTTGGGTGCCCATTATATCACTATTGCTAACAATGATGACCAGCTGCTAATAGATTTTTTGAAAGAAATTGGAGTAATTACGCATTTTGAAAATGGGCTTCCATTTTACAATGAATTTTACCTTTGTTTTGATCCTGAAGAGCGCCTGCTGATTAACGGGCAGTGGCAGGAGGGCTTAATTCCTCAGTTTGGTATGCCGGAGCAGGATAAGCTGCAAATTGAGCGTTTTTTTAAACTAAGCAATTTGCTAAAGCAAACCAAAGGAAGTGACGGCAAAGATGCCTTTACGATCCCGATTGATCGATCTTCTGCTGATCCGGTTTATCGTGACCTCGATAAAACGTGTTTTGGGGATTACTTGAAACAGCAGGGTTTTACTTCAAAATATTTGTTGTGGTATCTCAACTATTGTTGCAAGGATGACTACGGACAGCGAATTGACAAGGTTTCTGCCTGGGCGGGATTGAGTTATTTTGCCGCACATAAAGGCAAGGCTGCAAATGCAGAAGAAGGGGCAGTGTTAACCTGGCCGGAAGGGAATGCCTGGTTGGTAAAAAAGTTAAAGGATGGTTTAGCTGATCATATAAAAACCTCTGTTCTTACCTATTCGGTAGTGTCACAGCAGAATGGGAAGGTAATTGTCAGGGCGTATGATTTGAAGAAGAAAAAATCTTACGAAATTCTGGCGGACAGCGTGATCATGGCTACACCGCAGTTTGTCAATCGAAGAATTTTAAAAGATGGGGTCAGGTCTGAATTTAATTACGATCAGTTCAGCTATGCGCCCTGGATGGTCGCAAATATTACGCTAAAAGATTTCACTTCTACAGGTTCACCTGGTTTGTGTTGGGATAACGTTCCTTACGGACAGCCTTCTGTAGGATATGTTTATTCTGGTCATCAGCAACTTGACAGAAATGCTGGTAAAGTGATTACCTTTTATTTGCCTTTGTGCGATCAGGAGCCTAAGGTGGCCAGACTTGCAGCATATGCGCGGAGTTACGAACAGTGGCTTGATAAGATTATTCCTGAGCTTGAATTTATGCATCCTGAAATTACTTCATTAATCGAAAATATTGAAGTATGGGTATGGGGGCATGGAATGGTTGTTCCTTCAGTGGGTTATCTGTGGGGCGCGGACCGGGAGAAGGCTGCTTTGCCTGTTAATGATAGCGTGTTTTTTGCCCATACTGATTTGAGCGGCATCTCTTTATTTGAAGAAGGGTTCCATCAGGGCATCAGGGCTGCGAAAGAACTTTTAGCTGTGAAAGGGGAATAGCAATGAGTTTACAAAAAACAACATCGGGTCAGCCATGGTTAAATTCTGCAATAGCTGACGGTATTTTTATCCTGCTGCCGCCTTTTCTTGCTTTGATTGTGGTGATGTTGTTCCCGGCGCAATTTAAAGTGAGCGAGGCGATGCCTTTGGAGTATTGGATTGTGCTGGTTGTTTTTATTGATGTTGCACATGTGTATGCGACCTTGTACAGAACTTATTTTAACCCGGATAAAAGAGCAGGACAGTTTAATCTGCTTGTTGCCATTCCAATTGCCTGTTATTTTGTTGGCGTATTGGTATATCATATTGATGGTTTGCTGTTTTGGAGGGTGTTGGCCTATCTGGCCGTGTACCATTTTATCCGGCAACAATACGGCTTTATGCGTTTATATTCCCGGCAGGAAAACACTGGCAGGTTTGCGAAAGGTATAGACCAGCTTGCCATTTATACTGCAACCATTTATCCTCTGCTTTTTTGGCATTTTGAAGGGAAACGCAACTTTAACTGGTTTGTAGCAGGCGATTTTCTTTCCCTTAGCTCTGCACCATTGGTTGCATTATTTAGCTGGTTATATGGGATCGTCATTGCTGCTTATTTGCTGAAGGAGCTGCTGTTGATGTACAAAACAAAGCAGTTGAATATTCCAAGAAATATGCTGATTGCCGGAACTTTTATTTCCTGGTATTTTGGTATTGTTTATTTTAATGGCGACATGGCCTTTACCACTTTAAACGTTGTTTCGCATGGGATTCCATATATGGCACTGATTTGGTTTTTTGAAAGGGAAAACTACAAAAAAGGTCTTAAACGGAGTAGTTCTTTACTTAGGATGACGTTTAGCAAATATGGCATTTTGTTATTTATAGGTACTGTAGCTGTTTTGGCTTATCTTGAAGAGGGGCTATGGGATGGTCTGGTCTGGAAGGAACATGGTAGTTTTTTTGCCGGTTTTTCCTTTTTGCCCCAAATCTATCAAACTGATTTTTTGACTTTGCTGATTCCTTTATTGGCTTTGCCGCAGTCTACCCATTATGTCTTAGATGGCTTTATCTGGCGGCGTAAGGGCTTAAATTAAAACTATAAATGGCTTTTTTTGTTGTAGTGTAATATGACAGATGTTACCAATGATAAAAAGTTAACGCTACCTATCTGGACAATGGCCATCCCAATATTGGGTGTTCTGGCTTATTTTTTAAGTGATACCGATTCGGGATTTTACCTCAAAATTATTCTTGGCTTTATTTTAATAGGCAGTGTACTGGCTTCTGTGCATCATGCAGAGGTGATTGCGCATAAAGTGGGGGAGCCGTTCGGGACCATTATACTGGCCATAGCCATTACCACAATTGAGGTGGCATTGATTGTTTCGTTGATGCTGAGTGGAGGAAATGAGGCTAGAGAGCTTGCCCGTGATACGGTTTTTGCTGCCGTGATGATTATCATAACAGCCATAGTTGGTATTTGTCTGTTGCGCGGTGGAATAAAGTTTAAGGAACAACTGTATAAACTTCAGGGGGTTAATGCAGCCGTAATTACCTTAATGGCGATTATTGTACTGACCCTAATTTTACCAAATTTCACGGTAAGCGGACCAGCAGGAGAATACAGTACCAATCAGTTGGTTTTCGTTTCTCTGGTGTCCGTTGTGTTATACAGTGGGTTTATCTTCGTGCAAACGGTAAGGCACAGGGATTATTTCTTGCCGAAAAATTCAGCTTCTGACGATGAGCACGCACCCGAACCGAATAAAAGGACTGCGATATTCAGTCTTATTTTCTTGTTGATTAGCCTTGCTATTGTTGTACTGCTGGCTAAGTTTCTTTCTTATGATCTTGAAAAAATTGTGATTGATATGGGTGCACCCAAATCATTAGTGGGTGTTATTATTGCGGCCATCGTGTTGCTACCTGAAGGACTTGCGGCATATAGAGCGGTAAAATTAAACAGGTTGCAGACCAGTTTAAACCTGGCCTTAGGATCGGCGCTGGCGAGTATAGGATTAACTATTCCGGCAGTAGCTATGGTTTCTATTTACACGGGGATGCCATTGGTTCTTGGGATAGATGCAACATCTACCGTGCTATTGATGTTATCTATGCTCACTTTGGTTTTTTCACTTGCAACTGGAAAAACTAATATTCAGCAAGGGATAGTGTTGCTGGTGATCTTTGCTTCTTATCTTTTTTACACGATTGTGCCTTAGTTAAGTTTGTTGACTAAAATACCTTTGGATTGAAAAGCTTAACTTTGATTATAAATACATATAGAAATGGCACAACAGCTGGAAGTTTGGCAGAGAGGTCCTTTAGCGGATGTCTGTCCTTTATTACAGCCGGTAGCTCATGCACTGCTACAGGCAAGGGAAGAAATTAATGAATATATGGATGAATTTCCCGCGGAACTGCTTTGGGTTCGTCCCGCGGGTATGGCATCAGTAGGCTTTCACCTTCAGCACCTGAGTGGTGTTTTGGACAGGGTATTCACTTATGCGCGTGCTGAAAGCTTAACAGACTTTCAGTTTAAACAGTTGCATGAGGAAGGAAGCGGTGATGTAGATCCTTCTGTAGTTAAAAACCTGGTAAATCGGTTTAATACCCAGGTGGATCTTGCTCTGGATCAAATCAAACAAACAGATGATGCCGCTTTATCGGATTATAGGGGCATTGGACGAGCGGGTTTGCCATCAACAGTTATAGGATTGCTTTTTCACGCCGCGGAGCACACCATGCGGCATGTCGGACAGTTAATGGTTACCACCGCGGTTGTTAAACAGAAATAAAATTTGGCAATGAGCAACGACCGGGAGCTATTATTCAGTTTAAAAGAATTATGGCAGTTTTGGATAAAATTGCGTAATTTGTATAAACTGAAATCTTCTAGCTAGCTAATGGGAAAGACAATTCACAAACTAATCAATGAGACTGAACTTTTTGCCGGTCTTGCTGATGGTGATGAAAGGGCTTTTGAAACAATTTACCGGCATTACAGCAAACGGCTATTTCCCTATGTATTGAAACTCCTTAAAGTTTCTGAACTTGCTGAAGAACTGATTCAGGATATTTTTGTGCAGTTATGGGTAAACAGGCAGGTTTTTGCGGATGTAGAGTATCCTGCTTCTTATTTATTCAGCATAGCGAACAGGCAATCGCTTAAATACCTCAAGAAAGTTGCCAGCGATGCAAGGATTTTAAAGCGCATTACGGATTTGACTGAACCCTCCAGTAATGTAACGGAGGAGCAAATCTTGCTGCGCGAAAGTGCCGCCGCAATTGATTTGGCCGTTGCGCAATTGCCGCAGCAACGGAGAATCATTTGGGAATTGAGCAGAAATGAAGGTTTAAGCCATGAACAGATTGCGGATCGTTTAGGTATTTCCAAGAATACCGTGAAAAACCAGATGGTGCATGCGCTTAAACATGTGCGTCATTTCCTTGATAAGCGTTCTGGTTTGCTAACTGGTTTGGTAATTATTGCGCTGACTAATAATAAGTTGTAAGTTTTTTGTTTAATAGAGTAGTCCTATGTAGGACTTTGTTGTACTTATCTTTTAAACAACCAGAAAATAACTGGTTTTAACAAATGCTAAAATGCAAACAGATTCCAATCCTATTCAAGTGCTATTTTCAAAGTATGTAAAAGGCGAAGCTTCCCCTGCGGAAACGGAGCATCTTTTCCAGCTTATTGGTGCGGATATGCATGATGAGGAAATCTCCCTGTTCCTGGCTTCTGAGCTTGAGGCTACTGAATATGCCGTGGAAAGTGATCCGGCATGTGAGGCAACCTGGAATAAAATTAAGATTCAGGCCTTTGATGAGTCGGAGGCGGCTCCTAAACGTGGATTTTTTAAATTATGGCCTCGTATCGCTATAGTTGCGGCGGCGCTGGTTTCTGTCTTGTTTGGCATTTACTTTTTTAATGATGAGCGAAAGGCCGCATCTTTTGACCATTTGGTTGCGAATGACATTGCGCCAGGTAAAGTGGGTGCTACGTTAACTTTAGCTAATGGGAAAAGGATCAGGTTGGGGAATGCTGCTAACGGAGAAATTGCGAAGGAATCAGGTATTTCCATTTCGAAAACTGCAGATGGGCAGATTGTTTATGAAATTAAATCTGGTACTGGTAATGCAAATGTGCTGAATACTTTAAGTACATCAAAAGGCGAAACCTATGTAGTTACGCTTCCGGATCAATCTAAGGTGTGGCTCAATGCATCGTCGAGCTTGACTTATACAACTGGCTTAACTGAGCAGGGTGTACGTAAAATTCGACTTTCCGGTGAAGCTTATTTTGAAGTTTTTAAAGACCCGGCACATGCATTTGTAGTAGAAAGTGGAAATCAGCAGGTAGAAGTTTTAGGAACGCATTTCAATGTAAATGCATATGATGATGAAAATAACAAAAAAACTACCTTGTTAGAAGGCTCAGTAAAAGTGTCCTTTGCTTCATCTCAACGACGCTTAGCGACGAAAGAACTAAAGGATGTAGTGTTATCTCCGGGCCAGCAATCCAGCTTGCAGGGTGAGACCCTCCGCGTAAGTCAAGCCGATATTGAAGAAGTAATGGCCTGGAAAAATGGTGATTTTATTTTTAAAGACGAAAGCATAGAAAGTATCATGCGCATCGTAAGCAGATGGTACAATGTGGACGTTGTATTTGAAGATGAGCTGACTAAAAAGATTAAGCTTGGAGGATTTGTATCTAGGTCAAAAAATATATCTGCTGTACTTACCATGATGGAACTTACAAAACGTGTTCAGTTTAAAGTAGCAGGGAGAAAGATAATAGTACAAAATGTAAACAACTAAACCAACTGAAATTATGAATAGACATTGACCCGAAAGTACCAAAGAGGGGGCTCAATAAAAAGCCAGGCAGATTTCTCACTCCCTGCCCGGCAATTTGTTAAGTCAGCCAATCCAGTATAAACTGGAAGAAATAATCGACAAACCATTTCACTTACTCAACTCAACCAAAAGTATGAATTATACTTTAAAATCAGGTGGGCCGAATTTACGGTGCTGCCAAAAACTGATATTAATAATGAAATTGACCACTTTCATATTAATCGCAACCATGCTGCATGTTAGTGCTGCAGGTTTTGGGCAAAAAATAACATTAAAGGCTCAGAACGTGTCTCTGGAAAATGTATTTCAACAAATACGTAAACAAACTGGTGTAGATTTCTTTTTTGATGCTGCAGTACTCAAATCTGCTGGCCGGGTAACTGTAAATGTAGAGAATGCCAACCTTGAAGAGGTGTTGAAAAGTACCTTTGCAGGCCAGAACCTTAATTATGTAATTAATGACAAGTCTGTGGTTATAAGTAGGAAAGTGCCTTCCTTTCTGGATCGGGTGGCTTCTGCTTTTGCCAGGATTGATGTGCGCGGTCGTGTACTTGACGAAAATGGGCAACCATTACCAGGAGCAACAGTAAGATTAAAAGGCGGTACAATATCAGCAATGACTAAAAATGACGGAACATTCTTTTTACCTAATGTGGATGAAAATTCCGTATTAACTATTACTTACTTAGGATATAAGGTAAAAGAAGTGCCGGCAAGTACAGATATCATGACTATAAGACTTGAGGTTCAGTCTTCTGAACTAGACAATGTAGAAATCGTAAATACAGGTTATCAGGTGCTGCCTAAAGAAAGAAGTGCAGGGTCGTTTGCGAAGCCTGATATGGCTATTTTAGCAAATAGGTCAGGTAGCATGAGTATCATTCAGCGTTTAGACGGTTTAGTAGCCGGATTAACGATCAATAATAGCCCAGGTGGCAGATTAAACCCTGTTTTGCTGAGAGGATTAACAACTATTGGTACTGAAATAATAGCAGGAGGCTTTAGCGGCACTCCTCGTGCTCCATTGTATGTTGTTGATGGTATAGCGACTGATGATACGAATATAAACTCAATTAATCCCCAAGACGTAGAGGACATAACGGTGCTCAAAGATGCCTCTGCTGCTTCTATTTGGGGAGCCAGGGCAGCTAACGGAGTCATTGTAATCACAACAAAAAAAGGAACTAAAAACGAAAAGGTAAAAATACAATACGATGGGTTTGTAAATTTTTTAGGTAAACCTGATTTGAATTATTTACCTGTGTTGAACAGCCAACAATTTATACAGGCAGCCGAGGAAATATTTGATCCAGTGAGGTATCCTTATTCTCCAACCTTCGATTATGCTCCTCATGATATTTTGCTTTATGGTTTGCAATCTAATCCGACAGGCGCTCGCAGAGGCTTGGATAGCTTGGCCGCGATTGATAACAAGGGACAGATTAGGGATATTTGGTACAGAAATGGTATGTTGTCTAATCAGACAATTTCTTTATCTGGCGGTGGACAAAAGTATTCATTTTACGGTTCAGGATCTTATACCTCAAATCGCAGTAACCGTCCGGGAGAAAAAAATGAAACCTATAAAATTAATTTAAGACAGGATTTTTCTATTGGAAGTCGCGTTAAGTTTAATTTAATATCTGATGTTACAAATAACGTGACAAAGAATCCGCGGAATATTACAGTGGATAATCGTTTTTATCCATATCAATTGTTTCGTGATGCAAATGGTAATAACATTTCTATGCCGTACATGACCTCCCTAAGCGAGTCCTCCCGGATAGACTATCAAACCCGAAGCAGAATTGACCTTAATTATAATCCACTAGACGAAGTCGATTATGGATATACAAAAGCTGACATGTTTTTGAGTCGTAATATTTTAGGAGCTAATATAAAGTTAATTGATGGTTTGTCATTCAATGGTACTTATGGCTTTGTAAAGGGTAATACCAAAACCGATACTTACGATGATTCAAAAAGTTATGGACTAAGAAGGGAGGTGGTAAGGTTTACAGTTGCGCCTACAGCAGCATCTGTACCTGTTTATAATCTACCAACAACCGGAGGAACTCTGCAAATAGTTAATGCCAACCAACGAAATTGGACCATCAGAAACCAGTTGAACTACGATAAAAATTGGGTTAATGGCTTGCATCAGTTAAACATATTGCTTGGACAGGAAGCACAGGAGTCATTGGCTACAACGAATACCAGCAAAGTAAGAGGTTATAATGACTTGCTACAAAATTACACGGTTTTAAATTATGCATTGCTAAACGCCGGAATACCAAATACAGTGTGGCCAAACAATGGAACATCCAGTATTTTAAATGAAGGTTACTTTGGTATTAATTCTGGAACCCCAGTTAGATTCACATCATATTACGCAAATGGCGCATACACATTTCATAGTAAATACACAATCAATTCAAGTTTCCGTGTAGATAAAAGTAACCTATTTGGTTTAGATAAATCTGCCCAAAACAAACCGTCATGGAGTACAGGTGTTAAATGGCTAATCAGTGAAGAATCTTTCTTGAAAAATGTTAACTGGCTTAACAATCTCGCAGTTAGAACTACCTATGGAATAGGAGGTATGGCGCCATCGCCAGGTACTGCAGCTTCGTTTGATTTGATTAGTCCTACTAGTAGTGTCTTTTTGCCTGATAACACCGGCTTAACTATCTCGACACCTGCAAATAGGAGACTATCATGGGAGAGTACATCAACCTTAAATTTGGGGATTGACTTTTCAGTTCTCACAAGAAGGATTAATGGATCGGTAGATTATTACCAGAGAAAAACCACAGATATGCTTGGGCAGGTGCCTACAAATGGTTTTACAGGATATGCGAATGTTCTTGGAAATATAGGTAACATGAAAAACGATGGTTTCGAATTGTCACTTAATTCAACGAACATAGTGACTAATAATTTTCGATGGACAAGCCTTTTTAATCTTGCTTACAATAAAAATGTCATTACTTCCTTGACCAATAGGGTTCCTGTTACAACAGGAAATGGCAGGGTTACAGAACAATATGTAGCTGGATATGCTGCTTATGCAGTTTTTGCGTATGAATATGCGGGTCTAGATAATGTTAACGGCGATCCACAGATCAGACTTGCAGATGGCACGGTTACGAAACTGCCAAATGCTGCAAAGCTTGAGGACATGAAATTTAAAGGTACTTCGCAGCCTGTATGGAGTGGTGGATTATCAAATACTTTTAGCTATAAAAATCTTTCTTTAAGTGCAAACATGATCTTTAACCTTGGACATGTAATGAGGAGAGACGTAAATGATGTTTATTCTGGGGGCAGATTTACGCATTTTAGTTTATCAGAAGGATTTGCTTCGGGGAATGTTCATGCTGACTTTGCAAATCGCTGGAAAAATCCAGGCGACGAGTTAATTACAAATATTCCATCTTATGAGGGTAATACATCTTTAAATGCTTCGCGTCGTTATCTGCCTTATTATACTTTTGCTGACATTAACGTAATCAGTGCATCTTATATTAAACTTCGCGATATTTCTTTGATATATGCGTTGCCAAGGAACTTGCTTAGCAAGGCAAAGGTAGATCAGATCACACTGCGCGCCCAGGTATCTAACTTAATGTTATGGAAAGCTAATGATGACGGGATTGATCCAGAATTCCATCTTGCCAATGGTCCTAATGGTGGCTATAGAATGTTGCCTAGTAACCAAGGCACAATAACATTTGGTTTAAACGTTAAATTCTAATCCTAAATCGAAAATGAAGAAATTAGCATATAAAAATATGATAAAAGTAGTGGCGCTAACGATGGTAGTGACACTAGGCTCCTGCAAGAAGGAATTTCTTGAGGTAGTGCCAAAAGGAAAACTACTTGCTCAAAAAGTGTCTGAATACAATCTGCTATTGAGTAACCTTCCTTTAATTAATATAGGCGCATCCAATTCTCAGGTTTTAATGGGGGACGAGGTGGCAGCATTTGAGCCTTATTTTAGTGCTGCTGTTTTAAAGACGCAGCGTACATTTAAATGGGAAGATATTCTCTATCAGCCTGAAGAGGACGCCGGGGAAATTGTTGTTCCTATGACTAACATATATTTGTACAACAAAGTGATAAATGAGGTTCCTGATGCAATAGAAGGTACAGAACAAGATAAATTGAGAATTGAGGCAGAAGCTAGGGCAGGAAGAGCATGGACTTATTTTCAACTTATAAATTATTTCGGTAAACCGTACAACGAAAATACATCTGCAACTGATCTTGGCTATCCAATAGTTACTGAAGCGGATGTTGCGGAAACGAAATTTACAAGAGCTAGCGTTAAAGAAGTTTACGAATTTATACTGCAAGACCTTAATGCCGCTATTCCAAACCTACCTGCTCAAATATCTCATCGTACAAGGATGTCAAAATCCGCAGCAGAAGGCATACTGGGAAAAGTTTTGGTGTTTATGGGGAGGTATAATGAAGCAATTCCGCACTTTGATGCCGCAATTTCAGGCTTGCAAAATGCAACTGTGCCGGTAAGGATATATGATTATAAAGTTGAGTTAGCAACAGGTGGAGCTTTCACTCCTATTGGAACAAATGGACCAGCCACACCTACGATAGTAAATCAGGCTGAAAGCGTATATGCAAAACAATTCTCTGCGAACTGGATGGGATCATCAAATGAAATTGTTATTAGCCCTCAAACCGTAGCTTTATTTAGCTCTACGGATTTGCGTTTGAGGTGGTATACTCCAACCGCGAGATCTGGACCAGCTTACCCTGCAAATGTTTTGAAAAAGAATGGTAGTACACAAACACCATTTGGTGTTTTGGTTCCGGATCTATATTTACTTAGAGCTGAAGCCAAAGTTAGGAATAATGACTTCAGTGGTGCCAAAGCTGATGTAGAAGCATTGCGTATCAATAGATTTCCAGCTAATGATCCTGCCATTGCAGTACCTGCAAATATAGTTGGTCAGAAAATGCCTCTTTTGAACTTCATTTTAAATGAACGTATCCGTGAGTTTGCTGTTATGGGATATAGATGGTTTGACATGAGAAGATTATCGGTAGATCCCCTTTTTATGCAAAACACTTATACCCATACTATATTTTCTGCAACAGGAACTGTAGCTGAAACTATTACACTGCGACCTGAGCGTTTGGTGATGAGATTTCCTCAAAAATTGATAGATCAAAATCCAGGGATGCCTAATAATCCTTAATTACTATGAAAAAAGGAATAACTTTACTTTTGATGCTGCTACCATTTGTGGTAGCAGCTCAAAAAAGCTATACCCTAACCGGAAAATTATCCACCTTGAAGGTGCCGGCTAAAGCCTATCTGGTTACTTTTCAAAAAGGAGCATGGAAAGAAACAGACTCGGTTGTAATTATAGATGGCAAATTCCAGTTTATTGGAAAGGTAGATCAGCCTCAAAGCGCGCTTATCGCAGTCAAAAAATTATCTGGATCTGGCAAACAGCCGGATAATTTGAGTTTCTACCTGGAAAATTCTAAAATTACAGTTACCGGTAAAGATTCTATTAAAACAGCAATTGTTACAGGTTCTGTGTCAGATCGGGAAAACCGCGAATTATCTGCAATGACAACTCCTTTCACAAAAAAGATCATGAAGATTCAACGTGAATTTTCAAAAGGAGACCATGGGGTAGTTGAAGGAAAGACCCTGGAGCAGCGTAAAGAAGCGCAGGACAGTTTAAATAGTTACGTAAAACAGATTAGAACTATCCAGCAGAAATTCGTGGAGACACACTTGAATTCGTACATGGGCTTGTATACCTTCAACACCTCTATACTCGGCAGTCATTTCGACTCTGCTGAAGTGATGCCATTGTACACTAAATTCTCTCCCCAACTTCAGTCCTCAGCATTAGGTCAACTAGCCTTAGACAGGATTTTGGCTAATGGAAAGCGTGCGGTAGGTGTAAAAATCATCGACTTTGTGCAAACAGATATCAGCGGTAAACCATTCAACATGCAATCCTTGCGCGGCAAATATGTGTTTTTAGATTTTTGGGCAAGCTGGTGTTATTGGTGCCGTAAGGAAAACCCTAACGTGTTGAAAGCCTATGAGCAATTGAAGGACAGAAACCTGGAAATTGTAAGCATATCTTTTGATGAAAGTAAAGCTGCATGGGAAAACGCTGTGAAAGAAGATAAACTTCCATGGTTACAGGTGTCTGATCTTAAAGGGATGCAAGTACGAGATGGATTGGCGGCCATGTTAGACATTAAAGCCATCCCCCAGAACCTGCTGATCAATCCAGAAGGCATCATCATTGCGACTAACCTTCGAGGTGAAGAGTTACCGGCAAAACTAGCCGCGCTGATCAAATAAATCAATCATTAATACATTCCATCAGTATGAATATTAAAGCAATTATTAGTGCACTTTTATTGTTGCCAGCGGCTTTCTGCACGGCACAAGATAAGTTTGAAATATCCGGGAAGCTTTCTGCGGCAGGTAAGGATAAAATGGTAATGCTGAGCTATAAAAACAGCGAGGGTAAAGATGTTAGAGATAGTTCCCTGGTTAAAAATGGTAAATTTGCTTTAGCTGGCACCACTGCATTTGGCAATAAAGCTTATTTAAGTTTGCTTCCTGTTAAAAAGGATACAACAAAACGAAGCAGGTCATCAGATGACCAGTTATTTTACCTGGAGAAGGGCAAGTACACTGTGGCAGGAAAAGACAGCATGAGTACGGCTGTGATTACAGGGGCACAGGCGCAAACAGATTTTATACAGTACAATATCCAAACAAAGAAATTGCTTGCACAGTTTAAGGAGATCAGCCAAAGGTTTACTAAAGTATGGTATGCTAAAGTGAAAGACACGATAGCGATCAAGACCATTCAGTTTGAAGCCAGACCGGTGCATGCTAAAATTGAAAAGGCTTTGGATTCTTTTATTTTTAGTCATCCGGACTCGTATGTAACGGTGGACTTGATTGCCGAAAATAAAACTGCCGTGATAGATCCGGTTGTTTTTGAGCCTTATTATAAAGCGTTAAGCCCAAGGGTGCTGGCAAGTTTTAATGGTAAAAGGCTGACTGCTAAATACGACAAAGCAAAACAAATTGCTGTTGGCAAAGCAGTCGATTTTACACAAACGGACGACAAGGGCAATGAGTTCAAGCTGTCTTCTTTAAAGGGGAAATATGTTCTCGTTGATTTCTGGGCCAGCTGGTGTGTACCTTGTCGTGCAGAAAATCCGCATTTGCTAAAAGCTTACAATCAGCTAAAAAATAAGAATTTCGAAATTGTTGGTATCTCATTAGATGAAACCAAAGCAGCTTGGTTAAATGCGGTTAAGCATGACGGCATGCCCTGGATTCAGGTAAGTGATTTGAAGGGTTTTAAAAGCGAGATCGCTGTTAAATATGGTATCTCGGCAATTCCTCAAAATTTCCTGATCAATCCTGATGGGGTGATTGTCGCGAAAAATTTAAGGGGTGAGGATGTTAATGAAAAAATAGCTGCATTTATAAAGTAAAATTAGGCTGTGGCTGCTTTGCCTGCCACAGCCTAATGCTAAATTTTTTAAGTATTTAATCGCACTTTGAACGGAAGACCTGGCTGGGCGGTATTCCGTAACGTTTCTTAAATGCCTTACTGAAATACAGCGGATCTGAATAGCCTACTTCCCTTGCAATATCTCCGATGGTTTTTTTTGTTAATAAGAGTTCCTTGTGGGCCATCGCTGTCCGGTAGAAGATAATGTATTGATGTAAGGGCATGCCAAATTCCTTTACTGCTAACCTCATTAATTGCGTAACTGAAAGATAAAGTTGTCTTGCAATTTTTTCTTTGTCTTCTACGATTTCCGTTGAATAGTGCTTCTCGACGAAGTCCCGGATTTGTGCCCCCTTTAATCGATGCTGTTCTTCAGCTACATATTGTTTGCTGCTAAGCAATTGGCTATAATAAGTTAGAATTTGATTTACAAAGAGCGATACTGCACCATCTTTTTTTACTTGTTCATCTAAATATTGTGATTCCAGGCGTGTTATTGCCCTTGAAATTTCTCTGATCACGATACAAGCGGGTAGATATATGGAGCTTCCCGTAGGTTTTTCTGGATTGATGATTTGTTGGAAGTTGGGGTTGATATTGGCGATGGTTTTAAACCAGGCCTGGTTGAGTGCCAGAAACATGACTTTGTGCTCACCAGCTGGAAAGTTTGCGGTATAAGCGCCGGCTTCTGTGTAATTTAGTCTGCAGTAGGGCACTTGTGGATTCGTGATCTTTTGATGCTGCTGCGGTACCACGTTCATCTTCCCTTTTAACATCATAACCATGCATATAGTTGGTGCGTTTACAGAAAACTGAATGGCTGCAGTTTTTGTGAGTGTAAATTCATAAAGGTCCAGGCTGGTATTAGGATGGTCATAATATTGCCGAAGTATGGCGCCTTCAGCAATGTGAATTAGGCTTGGGTTCATGAATTTCATTGGAAATTTGCTAATTTCCACAAGATGTTTAGCCGCAATGGGTTGATACTTCGCCGATGCCAGGGCGAGATTGACATGTGAGTCCATGTTGATACTGTTTAGAGGTTAAAAATTATATTCTGTTATTTTATTAGAATTAGTAATTCATTTGGCATCTATATGATGCTAATATGATGTCTTTCTCACAAAAAAATGACGGTGGCAAATGAAATTATGTACCTTTAGTGTTCATAGGTTTGATAAGATTAAGGTATAAGATGCAGGATCCGCTCCCTAGTTCAGAAGATAGTTTGCTTTTGCTTCAATTAAGTGGAGGTAGTAAGCTTGCTTTTGACGCACTTTATGACAAATATTTTAAGCTGGTATTCAATACAGCCTATAAAAGATTAAGCGATCGTCAGCAAGCGGAAGATATTGCCCAGGATGTTTTTGTGCAACTTTGGATCAGAGGTTCTAAAGCTGCTCCTATCGAAAACTTACCCGCTTATCTGCATACGGTTACAAGAAACAGTGTATTCAAATTACTGGAGAAGGAAGCAAGATACACAGCACTCCCAGATTTGACTATTCAGTTGGAGGACCAGGGGGGAAATGCAGATTCAACGCTGCTACATCAGGAATTTCTAAAAGCTTTCGAAGAACTTGTGAATACATTGCCAGAGCAACAGCGTTTAATTTTTAAAATGCGTTATGAAGAAGATTTAAGCAGCTCGGAAATTGCTGAAAGACTGAATATCTCTGTGAAAACCGTTCGAAATCAATTGGGTAAAGCACTTGCGAAACTGAGGAGCTCGCTTTTAGTACTGCATTTGTTATTGTTTTGCTATCTGAGTAAGTAGATTGCTTAATAGGTCTTGTGTTTTTATGATGTTTTTAGGGCATTCCTGATTTTTTTTAAAAATATTTTCATTGCGCATGGGCTCTTTTGGTTTTTTTGACTCATGTATATATAAGCAGGGCAAATGAAAGACATTTATAAGCAGCATTTTTTTGAGATTATTAAGAAATATCGTTTGGGAAAGGCTTCTCAAGAAGAAATTGATTTCCTGATGGCGTATTATAAGGTGTTTGAAGAAAATGAAGTGCTAAACCTTGATTTAACAGAAGAAGATGCAATGAAGGAGCGGATTCTTAGTAGCATAAATAAGGAGATTAATGCACTGAAACCTGCTGTGGCACCTTTACCTCTTAGCAAGAAAATTGTAAAATATTATCCTGCTGCTGCTATATTACTGGTGCTTCTGACGATCAGCAGCTATTTTGTCTTAAAATTTATAAAAACCGATGTAAATAAAGTTGCTGTTGCAAATGAAATTGGCCCAGGCAGCAACAGAGCTGTTTTAACACTTGCAAACGGCAAGAAAATTTTACTTGACCAGGCTGCCAATGGTGAAATTGCGAAGCAGCCGGGAATTAGCATTACCAAGACTGCGAATGGACAGATCATTTACACCATATTGGGTAATGAAGATCAAAGGGCAAATCCTGCTCTATCAAATACGATTTCTACACCAAAAAGCGGACAATATCAGGTACTGCTACCGGATGGCACCAGAGTATGGCTAAATTCAGTGTCTTCCTTAAGGTACCCAACGGCTTTTACAGGAGGGGAAAGAGTTGTGGAATTGCAAGGTGAAGCGTATTTTGAGGTTGCCAAAGATAAAACCATGCCTTTTAAAGTAAAGACTGCATTGGAAACCATTGAAGTGTTAGGCACACACTTTAATATTAATGCTTATGAGGATGAGCCCACTATCAAAACGACCTTGTTGGAAGGTGCTGTACGTGTTACGGTAAAGTCTGTAAACAGTGCAAAGTTTTCTGGCAGCCAGGATTTAACCTTAGAACCCGGACAGCAAGCGGTGCTGAGACGTGCTAATATGGAGACAGCCTTAAATACTAAGGTGAATGTAGATAAGGTGGTAGCCTGGAAAAATGGTGTTTTTTCTTTTGAAAACGATGATCTTAGGTCTGTAATGCGGCAAATTGAGCGCTGGTACGATGTTAAGATCGTTTATGAAGGGCCTTCTCCAGAGGACAAGTTTTTTGGAGAAATATCAAGAAACAGCAACCTCTCTGAGGTCTTTAAAATATTGGAACTGAATAATGTAGAGTTCAATGTTAGCGGGAAAACCGTTAGGGTATCTGCTGCAAACTAGTACTAAACTAAATTTTTAACCCATAATAATCAACGATGAAGAGATAACTACGCAAAAATTCCTAAAACTATCGACTAAAAAGCCGGAAGCATCTCACTGCCCCCGGCACAAAAAAGGTCTGCAGCACTGTTTGAACCAAGCTGCTTATTTATTAACCTAATCCTATTCAAAAGTATGAAATTAACCACTCTTTACAAACCTGTATGGAGAATACAGCACGTAAAGTCTAAATTACTGATGGTGATGAAATTGACTTCTATTTTATTACTGATTGGCACGTTACATGTTTCGGCCACAAGTTTTTCCCAAACGGTAACCATTTCCAGGAGAAATACCTCACTGGAAACTGTTTTTAAAGACATTAAAAAGCAGACCGGTTACTTGTTTTTTTATACTGAAAAGGTAAATATTACCAGTAATTACCTTACAGTAGAGTTTAAAAATGCACCACTTGAAGAGGCATTAAATGCTTGTTTAAAAAACCTTGACCTTACGTATGATATCGTAAACAAAACGATTGTGATCCGCAACAAGGTTTCCACTGTGTCTCAGGCAAACCTAAGTCTGCTTAAAAACGCACTTTCGTTACAGGGTAAAATTATAGATAGTGCAACGAAAGAGCCTATTCCTGGCGTAAACATTCTTTTAAAAAGGGATAGGTCTGTGCGCACGCAAAGTAATTCTAGTGGAGAGTTTAGAATTGAAGCCCAGGCTGGTGACATTTTGATTTATAGCTATATCGGTTACAAACCAAAAGAGGTTAGGGTGACTAATGATAAGTTTCTTCTGATTAGTTTGATCTCACAGGTAAATAACATGGACGATGTGGTTATTACAGGATACCAGACCATTAAAAAGGAAAGTTACACTGGTAACGCAATTACCATAAAAGGATCTGATCTGAAACAGTTGAACCCTCAGAATGTATTGAAGAGCATTCAGGCATTTGACCCCTCATTCAGAATGTTAGACAATAACCTATTGGGATCTGACCCAAATGCGCTGCCGAGGATAAATGTCAGGGGTGCTACGGCATTGCCATCTATTACAGACAATGTTTTGGACCGCAACAATTTATCCAGCTCTTATAACCTGCCGACTTTTATTTTGGATGGATTTGAAGTTTCCTTGCAGAAAGTAAGTGATTTGGACATCAATAGAATAGAATCTATGACTATTCTGAAGGATGCGGCAGCTACGGCCATTTATGGTTCCCGGGCTGCAAATGGTGTAGTGGTCATCACTACAAAAGCACCTCTTCCAGGGAAATTGCAGCTTTCTTATAACTATGAGTTGAACTTTAACGGTCCAGATCTTTCGGATTATCACGTGCTAAATGCTGCAGATAAATTACAGTTTGAGCGGATTTCTGGTTTATATACTTCCGCATCCAGTGATCCAAGTGTAAAAGGTTATAATACTGTTGGAAGTCAAAATGACCTTGATATAATTTATTACAGTAAGTTGAAGAATGTAGTAAGCGGGGTAAATACCTATTGGCTTTCACAGCCATTGCAAAACGCATTTGGTCATAAACATTCTATCAATGCACAGGGTGGAGATGCAAAGTTCAGGTATGGTTTGGATATGCGCTATGAAAGTAACCCCGGTGTAATGAAAGGCTCTGGCAGGAACCAATATAGTGGTGGGATGACCTTCAATTACAATCCTACGCCAAAACTGTTGATTAGAAATGAGATCAGTTTGATGCAGGTGGACGCAGAGAATTCTAAATACGGGGATTTTTCTAACTATGTAAACATGAATCCTTATTACCCCATGAATGATGAAAATGGCAATGTATTGCGGCAGGTAGGTACCTGGGATGTAGATACTCATCAGTCTGGAGGAGATCAATATCAGCAAAGAAGGGTGTACAACCCATTATACGAAGCTAGCTTGGGGAACTTTGATAAAAATAGCTATTTTGAATTTATTGATCGAATGGAGGCAGACTGGAAAATATCTCCATCTTTTCGATTAGTTGGGTTGATCAGCCTGAATAAAAATTTAGCGAATGCAAATAAGTTTGTGTCTCCCTTTAGCAATGAATATATTGATGGGGCGGCAGATCAGATTCAAAATCGCGGACGATATGAATATTCAACCGATAATGCCTGGAAAGTAGATGGTACCATTCGTTTGCTTCACAACAAACAGGTAAAAGAACATAGCTTTAACACTACATTGGTAACCAATGTGATTGCTGATAGGGCACAAAACAGGAAATTTGTAGCCAGGGGCTTTAGCAGCGATAAGTTTTCTGACATTAGTTTTGCCAGAACCTATGAAGAAAATAAGGCTCCGACTGGTGCCATAGTTGAAAACCGCCTACTAGGCTTTGCTATAGCAGAGAATTATTCCTGGAAAAATAAGTATTTATTGGATGCTTCTTTCCGTTTAGATGGTTCATCTGCATTTGCATCAGCCGGTCGTTTTTCTCCATTCTGGTCTACAGGTATTGGTTGGAATATGCACAATGAAGATTTTATGAAAGCATTAGCTCCGGTAATTTCCCGGCTACGGTTAACCGCAACCACCGGTTTTACTGGTTCGGCTTCCGTTCCGGTAAATCTGTCAAAATCTATTTATGCCTATCAAAAATCGAATTGGTATTCTACCGGTGTGGGTGCTACGGTTACCGGATATGGTAATGAGAGTTTGAAATGGCAGAAAACCAGAGATTATGATTTTACAGTAGACTTGGGTTTATTTAATGATCGTTTTTCGATAAGACCGGGCTACTATTATAAAACAACTTACGGACTTTTAACTGATATTAATATTTCTCCATCAACAGGGTTCACGGTTTATAAAGCCAATCTTGGAGATATGGTGAATAGGGGTTATGAAATTTATGCGACCTGGAATGCTTTTAAAACAAAAGACTGGAACATCAACATTACCGGAAACCTGGCACATAATTCCAATAAAGTAATTAAAATTTATGATGCCCTGGATGCCTATAACCATAGGGTAGATGATGTTCAAAATGATGCAGACAACAAAGCAACTACGATACCATTGTTACGTTTTAAAGAGGGACAATCTGTGAATGCCATTTATGCGGTTAAATCACTTGGTATTGATCCTGAAAATGGGAAGGAAATTTTTCAGAAGCTGGATGGCTCGTTGACTTATGACTATGACATAAAAGATGTACAAGTTGTAGGTGAGGCTACGCCTAAAATTTCGGGTAGCTGGGGTAGTAACATTACCTATAAGCAGTTTTTATTGAGTTTTAGTTTTGCATACGAATACGGTGGCGACAAGTACAACCAGACCTTAGTTGATCGCGTTGAAAATGCTGATCCAAGGTACAATGTAGACAGCAGGGCATTGACGGAAAAATGGACCAAGCCGGGTGACATTGCGTTCTATAAAAATATAGCAGATGGAGGTGTAAACCTGGATAATACCAGAACTTCCTCTCGTTTTGTACAGCGATATAACTTCATCAATTTGCAGTCGGTTTATTTATCCTACGATTTTAAGAAGAGTATGGCCCGCAAAATCGGATTCCAAACATTGAGACCTGCTGTTACGGCAAATGATGTATTGCGCTTTTCGAGTATTGAAACGGAGCGCGGAATTTATTATCCCTATTCCAGAAGCGTGACTTTTTCATTAACCGCTACATTTTAATAAAAATACAGATATGAAGAAATACATATATATAATCGCGATTCTGCTGGCTTTTACTTCCTGTAAAAAATTTCTGGATGTGAAACCGCAGTCTGAAATTGATAAAAACGAACTGTTTTCTACTGAAAATGGTTTTAAAGAGGCATTGAATGGGGTGTATAACCATTGTGCTGGTCAATATCTATATGGTGGCTACTTAACGTTTAGCAGCTTGGATATTATGGGGCAGAATTACACCTTCACGGATGTAAATTCCCAGCGAATTGCTGCATTTGATTTTACTTATGCCCGTCTGAGGTCTGACAGTCAGACCATTTGGGAGGAGGCTTACCGGGGGATTGCCAATTGTAATAATATTTTAATTGCAATGGAAGCCAATAAGTCTTTGTTTACAGCCAATAACTATGCCCTTATTAAAGGTGAGGCACTCGCCTTAAGAGCATACCTACACTTTGACATGTTGCGTCTTTTTGCACCTTCTTATGCCAGTAAACCTGGAGGAAAGGGGATCCCGTATGTAACTACTGTTACTACTAATAATACACCTTTCTCGTTAACCAGTGTAGTGCTTGATAAAGCAATTGCCGACCTTACCGAAGCCAAGCGCCTTCTTGCTGATTCAGATCCGATTTTATCATCAGCTTATGTTGTTGGATACCCTTCTGAAGAAATCGCTACTGAAACCGATAACCCTAATTTGTTTTTGCAAAACAGGAGACACCGGATGAACTATTATTCTGTATGCGGGGAATTGGCCAGAGTGTATCTCTATAGGTCGGATTATGCCAACAGCTTATTAAATGCAAATATTGTGATCAATGCTGGAAAATTTCGCTTTACAGATGTAAGTGATATTGTAGCAACTGATGTGCAAAAAAAGGACAGGATTTTTTATAAAGAGATTTTGACTGGATGGTATGTACCGAATGCCAAAGACATGCTGAATGTCTTGTTCTCCTCAAACATTCCGCAATATGGTTTGACTGTTGATAAACTGGATGAAATTTACGAGCGCAGCACAGTTGGCGCAGATGATTACCGATATAAATATTTGTTTTTAAGAACTGAACAGAAAATGCAGGGTAAGGATGTAGCAGTATTACAGAAATACGTGGTAAATTCTACGCCTTTAACTAATTTACATCCGCTCATGGCGCCAGCCATCAGGCTTTTGGAGATGTATTATATTGCTGCGGAATCGAGTTACGACACAGATCCAGGTCTTGCGGTGGCTTATTTTAACTATGCCCGTCAGCGCAGGGGGATCAATACGAATATCACAGGAGTACCTTCAAGAGAAGATTTTATCAACTTGTTGTTGAAAGAAGCACGCAAGGAATTTTATGGGGAAAGCCAAATCTTTTACATGTATAAGCGGCTGAATCATGCGGTGACTATTTCTTCAACGGAGGTTAGGCTCCCATCGGATGACATCTTCGTTTTTCCTTTACCCGCAAATGAAACTGAAACCAACAATTAACCTGAAATTTATGAAACTGAACATAATACTATTATTCTTCGCATCCACGATCTTATTTTCGTGTAAGCGGACAGAGGAGTTTCTTTACGACGAGGAAACAGACAATGTTTACTTAGGTTACACCAATTCTGTTGATGATTATGTGGTCTATACCTTTGCTTATACACCAGGTGTGAGCAAGGATACCATATGGGTTCCTGTTAAGATTGCAGGAAAAAGGGCAGACCATGACCGGAAATTTACCATCAAGGAAACTCCTATTGTTATCACACGAAATGATGAAATTAACGCCGTAAGAGGTTATCATTATGAGCCCTTTAAAGCCTCTTACGTGATGCCGAAGGATTCTGGCGTTGTGCATATTCCAATTGTGGTATTCAATGCGGCCGGACTGGATTCGCAGTCTGCCTTTCTTACCTTTCAAGTTTCCGGAGGTGACGATTTTAAGACTGATTTGCCTGAAAAGTTAAGGACAAAGACAATAACCTTCTCCAATCGCCTGGAAAAACCATTATGGTGGGACGGTTGGCAAGGCGAGTTGGGTTTTTATAGCAGAATGAAGCATCAGCTTTTTCTTATCTCATCTGGTACTGTTGATATCGTAAATGTTGTAAACAATCCAAATGCTTATCTGGACAGGCCAAAGGGACTATTTCACATCAGTAATACGCGTTACCTGCTCAACTATCCTTTTGCCTGGGTACAAGACAATCCGGATAAAGGCTATGTGTTAACTAAAAGAGCCGGAACTGCTGAAGACTATGATTTTTATAACGTAAACACGCCCAACATCAAGTTTCATTTGAAATTTTTTGCTGATGCAAATAAGTATGTATTTGTGGATGAAAATTTAAACCAGATCATATTTTAATAGATAAAACATGAAAAGTAAATCAATAATATTCTATATATGCATTGTTCTTTTTGCTTGTTCCTGCAAAAAGGACCTGGGAAATTATACCTATTCCCCTCCATCTGTACCGATGCTGCAAGACTTTACAGACAATACCTTTAATGCGGTAATTGGTGATTCTTTAATTTTGAGGCCTAATGTTTCACTGGAAGGTGCTGATCCGCTGAAGGACCTTAGTTTTGAATGGGCTATCCAGGTTGCTGAAGAAGCCAGAACGCAAAGATATTCTGGTTATCCGCTTAAGGTAGTTTACAATCTACCTCCGGGTCTTCGTAACGGTACATTAACGGTAAACGACAAAAGAAATGGAATGCGGTACTTGTTCAATTTTAAATTGTTGGGTACTACACCTTTCTCTATAGGACGTACTGTATTGAGTGTTGATAATGGCATCACAAAATTGTCTTTTATTAAACCTGACGGGCGTACAGTGCAAAGTGATTTGTATTCAATTTTGAATCATGAGACCTTGCCTGCAAATCCAATTCAGTTGTTTGCGAAGCCGAGGCCTTACCAGGCAGGTACTGTTGAGGACTATTGGGTAATTTGTCAGGATAATGCTACGGGTGGTGTAATCATTGACGGCGGAACAATGCTAAAGAAGAAAAACTTCTCTGCCCAGTTTCTGGTAACGCCAAGCACACTGGTGCCTAACTCTTTTGAAGCTCCAGCCGGGATGCCAATCGGGGTAATTAATAATAAATTATATACCAGTGTATTTGAAACGGCTCCTTTTGCCCCGGATTTTGGCAAGTTTACCGCGCCTAAGCCGGGCGATTACCAACTGTCTAAGTATTTTGGCTATTTATTTACTTGCTATTTTGGATTTGATACCAAGGCAGGTGCATTTGTATCCTTTAATGGCGGAGCTGCCTATAATGGCACTGACTATGTTGTAACACGGGAAGCCACAGATCCGCCATCACCGTTTAATCCGAAAGCTGTGGGAATGACAGATCTTCTGTTTATGAAGCCTGTATTAGGAACAACTTACGCCTTTTTTAGGAATAGCGCAGGTACTGTTACTGAATTGTCTTTCATTATCAACATGGGGAATTACGACAACAGGGCGATTAAGCCAATTTCAACCCGGATATTTAAAGGCTCGGCAAACGTAATGGCAGACACCAAATGGCAACGTTCTTTAACAGATGTATACTATTTTACTTCTAATGATAAGATTTACAGGTATAATCCAATCAATGAGGAACTGACGCAGTTGTCGGCAAATTTTGCGGGTAAAAAGGTTACGATGATTAAATTGAGTGATGATGGCAATACGCTGACCGCCGGCGTGGATGGAAATATCATGGTCTTAAATACTGCCGCTGGTGCCAATGGCAATATCATACAAACCGTAACCGGTATTCCGGGTGCTCCAATAGACATAGTTAACAAAGTAAATTAAACATCAGTCCTTATAAATTATGAAATTAAAATTAGTTGCGCTGTTTATCATCATGCTGACCTTATCTATGTCATGCAAAAAATCAGGAAGTACTGACGAGGTTGTAACAGAGCCGGAAAAAGAGGGTACGCCTCCGGCCACCTGGCAGGAACATTGGGATGTACATTCTAGGTTGTTAACCCGAACTTATACCGATAACAATGTTGCTGTTTACCACGATCAGTATATGTCTGGTGTTGTGGGGGATGTGAGCTGGATCAATAAAAAGATGAGCGATACCTGGGCTTATGTTAAAAAGAACTATGGTGATTTTGGAGATGCAAAAGATCCGCGTCTGTACGTAATTTGCCATCGGGTAGATGATGTTAATCTTCCATCTACTGCACCATATGCCGGAGGTCATCCTTCTGCTTACTTAAATGCAAGCCACGACTACAAGAATGTAGTTGATGTAGGGCTAGGAGGATCGGTATGGGCTTCTTCTACAGGGCAGTCCATTGGTGTTCTTGTGCATGAAGCCGGACATATTGTATGCGGTGCAAACAACGGGATGAGTGGTGCGCCAAGTGATGAGCTGTGGGGTGACAGTAAATTCATGGAGATTTTCAATTACGATGTATTTATGAATATTGGCATGGAGGCTGAAGCGGCTAAAGTATATGCGCAAATGCAGGTTCTGGATCCTACTGCTAATTATCCCGGGATTAAATTTCGTGGGGTAAATTGGTTCATGGACTGGTTTTATCCAATTTATACTGCGCACGGAAGAGGCGCCCTACTGGGTAAGTATTTTAAACTTGTGGCTGCCAATTTTCCAGCTAACAATAAAATCTATTTCCGGTATTTAAATTTGGGCGAATTTGTCCATTTCTGGAGCGGCGCTGCCGGTGTGAACCTAAAAGCCCAGGCACAATTGGCTTTTGGTACTTATTGGACCCCACTTGTTGAGGCCCAGCTATCAAATGCGAAGCAAGACTTTCCAAACATAACTTATACGCCTTAAGTACTCCAAAACCTGCGGGACGTTTAACGTGCCTGCAGGTTTATTAAACCCTATATTAAAACACACACAATGAAATTGAAATTTTTAGTGCTTGGCCTGATGGCTCCCATTATGGCTGCAGCACAAACGCCCAATTTTAACATAGCTGGTAAAATTGGTACTTTAAATAAACCGGCGAAAATCTATCTGGATTATACTTCTGAAGGTAAGGGTGCAACAGACTCTTGCGAAATGATTAATGGGACCTTTAAATTTTCAGGAACAGTATCTGGCTATGCCAGTGGACGAATGACTTTATCTCGGGAGGGCATCCGCGATAAAGAAATTTACGGCACCAAAGGTTTAGGAGATGTAGTTTATATCAACTTTGGACAGGAGAACATTAAGATTGCTTCTGCCGATTCGCTTTACAATGCCAAATGGACTGGCTCAAAAGTTTATGAAGAGATGAAAGCTTTTGATGCGACTGTTGGTCCTACGGTTATGACTGTGCACCACAATGCCAATGTGGCCATTAACAGGGCAAGTCCGGAACTTCAAAAAGATACCTTGTTTTTTAAAGCATTGGATAAGCAGGTAACAACATTCCGTAAATCCAGGGGTGAGAAGATGCTTATGTTTGCTAAGGCCAATCCAAATTCTTATTTTTCATTGCAAGCCTTATCTGAATTGGTGGGTGGCTACGGTATTAAATCGGACGTTGCTATGCCGATATTTAATAAGCTAAATGAAAAACTGAGGCTTTCTTATACGGGACAGGGATTGTATCAACTTTTGAATGCCTCTACGGTTACCGCGATAGGCGTAAATGCACCCAATTTTACTCAAAAAGATATGCAGGGTAAAGCGGTGTCGTTGGCTGATTTTAAGGGCAAGTATGTATTGGTGGAGTTTTGGGCCAGCTGGTGTTCTCCTTGTCGAGCAGAAAGCCCAAATTTGTTGAAACAATACGCAATGTTTAAAGATAAAGGCTTTGAAATTTTAGGCGTTTCTGTAGATAGCGATAAAGCTAAATGGGTAGAAGCTGTTAAAAAGGATGGATTGACCTGGCCTCAGATTTCTGATCTGAAGGGTTGGGACAATGAAGCGCGTAAGGTATACGGAATTACCGGTGTACCGGCTAATTTTCTAATCAGTCCGGATGGAAAAATTATTGGATCGCACCTGATGGGTGAGGTATTGAACAAAAAACTTGCAGCATTGCTGAACTAACATCATGAAGAAATTTTTATTGTTTGCTGCCTTCCTGTGTGGCGTTTACATCTTTTCTACGCAAAAAACATTTAGTCAAACTGCTGCCGCCCCGCTACCTTTAACGCAGCTACAGCAGCAGTTTGTTGATCTTGGATTTGGCATGTTTATTCATTACAACATTCCTACGTATATGAACGATGACTGGGCAGATCCGGAAGCTTCGCCAGCAATCTTTAATCCTAAAAAACTAAATACAGACCAATGGGCTAAAGCCGCGAAATCGGCAAACATGTCATACGGTTGTTTAACAACTAAACACCACAGCGGATTTGCAATTTGGGATACCAAAACTACGTCTTATAATGTGATGAACAGCCCGCTGAAACGTGATGTAGTCAAAGAATATGTGGCCTCATTTCGTAAAGCCGGATTGAAAGTAATGTTATACTATTCTATCTTAGATACGCATCATAAACTTCGACCTGGTCAAATTAAGCCAGCACATATTAAGATGGTTAAAGCACAGTTGACAGAATTATTGAGCAATTATGGTGAAATATCGGCATTGATTATCGATGGCTGGGATGCACCATGGTCTAGAATATCTTACGATGATGTGCCATTTGAAGAAATATACAGTCTGATTAAATCTATCCAGCCAAACTGTTTGGTGATGGATTTAAATGCTGCAAAATACCCCACAGAAGCATTGTTCTACACGGATATTAAATCTTACGAACAAGGAGCGGGGCAGCACATTTCTAAGGAAAGCAATAAATTGCCTGCTTTGGCTTGTTTACCTCTACAGGCAAACTGGTTCTGGAAAACATCTTTCACTACCACTCCGGTTAAATCTCCTGAAAAAATGGTTAATGAAAATGCATTGCCTTACAATCAGGTATTTTGCAATTTTATTTTAAATGTAGCACCTAACCGGGATGGGATGATTGATGATAATGCGCTGCAGGCTTTGAGCGAGATGGGGAAATTATATAAACCGGCGGCTTCGTTGCCTAAATTTCCGGCCGCGGATGCCCCTGTTGTTTCATCGAACCTGGCAAAAAGAAAACCAGCGAATGCGAGTTGGAGCTGGGATATGTCTATTATGGATTTTGCGAACGACGATGATTTTGGGTCTAACTGGACCTCACATCCTACAGTAAAAAATCCATGGTTTGAGGTAGATCTGGCCAAAGAAGAGGGTTTTAATATGGTAGTAATTACCCAGGAAAAAGCGAATACGATTTCCTACACACTGGAATATTTTGCTAACAACACCTGGCATCCTTTAACTGACAGCAGCAGTAGTGCAAGAATTTTAATACACCGCTTTAAAAGGGTTTGGGGCGAAAAAGTGCGAATTAAATATAATTCTTTTAGCAGCACTGCCTCGATTTCAGAATTTGGAATTTACAATGAACGCAAATAGCATATCAACTGGATGAAGAATTGGATGGTTTTGATTGCCTTGCTGTTTTTTGCAGGCGTCAACAGTCTTGCCTATGGACAAAAGCTGAGCCCGGCTTCTGTAAATAAAGCCTTAGAGAAGGCAATACGGAAAGCTTACGGCGCCTGTGTAAGGATGTGGGCCTTTGATGTTGACAGGCAAATGCGTACAGGGGGACAATTTAGTGGCGTTGTAGTGGATGCGGATGGTTATATTTTGACTGCTGCGCACGTGAATACCCCGGGACAAAGCTATATGGTGATGTTTCCTGATGGTTCCAGTCAGATTGCCTGCGGATTGGGAGAAATAGAACTTGAAAATAATAAGTTTGTCCCTGATGTGGCGATGATGAAGATTATAGGTGCCGGGAAATGGGCTTGTGCAGAAATGGGTTGGTCATCTGGTGTTAAACAGAACGAGCCTTGTATTAGCATTGCCTATCCAGAGAGCTTGAGCCAAACTTTACCTTTGGTTCGTGTCGGTAAGGTAACGGAGTTAAAAAACAAATATGGATTCATGACCTCTACCTGTATTATGGAGCCGGGTGATTCTGGTGGGCCATTGTTTGATATCGAAGGAAGGTTGATTGGATTACACAGTGGTATTGAAATTCCTGAAAAAAGCAACTTCGAAATCCCTGTTGATTTATACAGAAAATATTGGACCGCTTTAAAAAAGCCCGAGAGTTATAAGGTTTATCCGGTTATGGAAGATGCTGTAGGTCTGGATTCTTTGAAAAAAGCTGATGCTGTGTTTTTTGGTGTCGATACAGCCGATGTGCTTTCTAAGCACATTTTTAAGTTGTTTAACCGCGATGTTTATCTAATTGAAAGCACATTGGAGGGAAAGCCTCAAACGTTACAGGGGACCCATTTTAGTGCGGTTGATTTGCCCTTGACTGAACGTTTCAAAAATCGGGGCATTTTGCTGAGTAAAAGCTCTATGGTGGGTGCTAAGCCAATTGTAAAAATCTCGGGCAAGCAATATGCACTAACTATCATTGCGCGCGATGAAGCAAATGACCTTGTTTTATTGTCGACTCCCCGCAGACTAAAGGGCGGTATAAGTTTAGCTAAAATGAATATGGGTGACTTAAAGTTCGGCCAGTTGGGCACATTTCTTTTCTCGCCGCTTGCCGATGGAACTTTTGTGCCTAGCGTAATTGGGAGCGGTGAATTTTCTATACCAGAGTTTCCAGTTTCTAAAACATTGCCACAAGCTTATTATAACCATCCGGCGGCGCAGTTTGCTGGTGGTAAGAGCATACGGAGAGATAGATTTAAAAAAGTTTTTGCCCATGACGCAGTTTTACAGCCTGCGCAATGCGGCGGGCCTGTATTTGATGCGAATGGAAATTTTTATGGGATAAATATAGCACGCTACAGTAGGGTATGCAGTGTTGTAGTGCCTGCAGCTGTTATTGTTCAGTTACTAAAGTCTTACTGATACAATATGTGAAATCTGCCTGGTGAAGTTTAATTTCAACACCAGGCAGACTTTATTTTAATTTGTATACTTCACGTTCGGGAACGCTACTTTGGCAATTCTGAACTGAGCTTGTGTTGTTTCATTACTCCAGCTTGCTCCAAATGCTAACAAGGCTCTCGCTTCCAAATTCACACCTGCTGCGCCGCTCCAGAAGTGAACAAACTCGCCCAGGTTAATGTCTCTTGCGTACAATTTATTAACGGACGGAAAATTTGCAGCAAGCAATTGAAAGTACTTACTGAGTACCGCCCCTCTTCCATAATTGGTATAAATAGGATAGAACCAATTTTTGAACCACTGCGTACCTGCTTGAGGAAAATTGTCATATTGGGTTTGCATTTGGCTGTACACTAAATCTGCCTCGGATTGACGATTAATATTCGCAAAAACATCATAGTTAAAGATCTCCATGAATTTACTATCGCCCCAAAGTGCATCCGAGGGCGATCCATTAACACCGTTGTTTGCACCACATACAATATGTCCAACTTCATGCGTCATAATACCGATAGCTTGTCCTGTTTCTGATGTCCAGGAATCGGCCCCTAAGCCTACATCAATCATATTCCTATAGTCATGATTAGCACCGAAATAGCTATCGGGGTGCCCCCCGGAATAGCTGCTGTTAAGATTTCCGATCACACCATGTGTAACCACATATAACCGGGGATCTCCGTTTCCAAATTGACCATAGTTCTTTTTAACATACGTCCATACATCGCCCATGGTTTTATTGATCCATTCGTGGCGAATCGTAGACATATATGGATCATCATATACCGCCACCTTGTCATCATAGTAGACTCTTTTTACCAGCTGTGTGTGTTGGAACCAATGTTCCTGCCAGGTTTCTACGGGAGGAGTTAAGGCACTCGTTTCTTCAGGCGAATCATCGGAGCCGGATTTTTTACAGGAGGATAATAAAGTTAGAGCACATAGGGTAGCTGCCAGGAGGATTGGTTTAATTGACTTCATGTTTTTTGTGGTTGGTGGTTGATTAATTTATTTGAATTTTGTTGGCTTGGCAGACATGTAGAAGGTAAGTTTCCCTCCTTTTATGATCTCATCATGCTTAAGTGTAAGTCTTTTCAACGGATTTCCATTTAGCAACACTTTAGAGACATATACATTTTCATCACCCTGATTAATGGCCTCAATGTTAAATGTCTTTCCATTTTCTAGTTTTAATGTTGCCGATTTTATTGCAGGGCTTCCAATGGCATATTCATCTGATCCGGGTGCAACGGGGTAAAATCCTAGTGAGGAGAATATATACCACGCACTCATCTGACCACAATCGTCATTTCCTCCTAATCCATCAGGTGTAGGGCCGTATTGCATTTTCAAAATCATTCTTACTCGTGACTGAGTTTTCCAGGGTTGATCTGCCCAATTGTATAAATAAGCAACATGATGAGCAGGTTCATTTCCATGGACATATCCACCAATTATTCCTTCACGTGTGATGTCTTCCGTGTCTGCGAAAAATTCATCTGGTAAATGCATGGTGAATAGTGTATCCAGCTTTTCTGCAAATTTTTTCTTTCCACCCATGCGTTGCATCAGTAAAGACGGATCTTGCGGAACGAAGAAGCTATAATTCCAGGAGTTCCCTTCTATAAAACCCTGGCCATGGGTGCTCATGGTATCAAACTTTTTTTGAAAAGACCCATCTTCCATTCTTGCTCGCATAAAGCCCGAGGAAGGATCAAAATTATTTTCCCAATTACCTGAGCGTTTTAGGTATTCATTATAGATGTCTTGTTTGTTTATTTTTTTTGCCAACTGAGCAATGCACCAGTCATCATAAGCATATTCTAGCGTATTTGATATGGATACACCACTTTTTTCTGCCGGGATGTATCCTTTATCAATGTATAAACCGATTCCTTCGTAATTCCTATGGTTGGCAGTAGCAATACAAGCCTGTAAGGCTGCTTCAGGATCACCATTATAGACGCCCTTAATTACTGCGTCGGCAACAACCGATACACTATGGTATCCGCTCATACACCAATTGTCGTTTGCATAATGAGACCAAATGGGCAGCATTTTCAAAGCACTTTGATCATAATGTGCCATCATGGATTTAACCATATCATTATTTCTCGATGGTTGTATGATGTTAAAAAATGGGTGTAATGCCCGGTAGGTATCCCAAAGAGAAAAAGTTGTGTAATTGTTGAAGCCTTTTGCTTCGTGAACGTTTTGGTCCAAACCTTTGTATTGCCCATTTACATCACTGTAAGTGGTTGGGCTTATAAAGGCGTGGTACATTGCAGTGTAAAAATTTACCTTGTCCTCTTCTTTAGCATTCACTACAATTTTACTCAACTCGTTGTCCCAATCCTTCTCTGCCTGTTCTCGTATTGCATTAAAATTCCAGCCGGGTATTTCTGTCTGCATATTTTTAACGGCATTTTCCTGACTGACTGGTGAAAGAGCGAGTTTTATTTTGATTTTTTCCTGCTCTTCAGTCTTAAAATCAAAATACATTCTAATTTGCTTTCCAGCTATTTCAGGGAAGTTTTTACTTTGGTCAAACTTTCCCCAGAACCCACGGTACGGTTGTTTTGCATCATGATTTTTTTGCCCATAATTTATGAACGGTTTGGAGAATGACAAAGCAAAATAAACAGTTCTTGTTCTTGCCCATCCGTTTGTTTGGCGATAGCCGGTGATAAGCGTATCATTCACTACCCGCACATAAGTCCAGACATTTTTTTCTTCATAGTTATATATGCCAGACATTAAATCTAAAATAATATGAGACTGGTCTGATTTAGGGAAAGTATACTGGTGCATACCAACTCTTTTTGTGGCGGTCAATTCGGCCAAGATGTTGTCATCATCCAATTTCACTTTATAATATCCAGCTTTTGCAACTTCATTTTTGTGAGAGAATGCGGAGCGAAATCCACTTTTAGCATCGCTAGCGGTTCCGGGGTTTAATTGAAGCTTGCCCTGGGTTGGCATAATTAGAAAATCGCCAAGATCGGAGTGGCCGGTCCCGCTAAAGTGGGTATGGCTAAAGCCTACAATTGTTTTGTCCTCATATTTATACCCGGCGCAATATTTGTAGACGTCACCGTTGTACTTGCCATTAAGCTCATATGAGATTGTATCTGTTTCCGGACTAAGCTGTACAGCTCCAAATGGTACTGTGGCACCTGGATACGTATGACCCATTTTCTGGGTTCCAATTATTGGCTTTACATATTTAGAAAGATTTTGCTGGGCGTTTGCAGCAATTGAGGTACAAAACAGCGCGTATAAAAGTATTTTCGTCATTTATTTATTGAGGTTTTTATCGTAAATCAATTAAGAATTTTGTTTTATGTAATTAAACTTGCCTTGTCTAATCTTTGTAAATTAGAGTTGTTGGTCGGCAGAAGACTAGAGAAATGCAACACAAAATCCATTACCCAGACCCATCATCAGACCAAAAACAATGCAATTTTAGATTAATGCTAAAACGTTTTAGGATGGCAATTATAGCTATTAATTCCAAATAATCAAAGTTTGAGTGCTTTTTATGTACTCAAAAGGATTTTTCACATGAAATGTGCTTGTATTTGATCAATTTTGAAAAACTTCTCTTAACTTGGCACCATCAGTATGAGTAAAAAAGTTTCAATCAAGGATATTGCCAATCAGCTTGGGGTTTCCATCACAACTGTTTCTTTTGTAATTAACGGTAAGGCGAAAGAAAAGAATATTAGTCCGAAAGTTACGCAAGAGGTGTTAAATCTCGTCGCAGAATTGGGGTATCAACCCAATTCATTAGCCCAAAGTTTAAGAACGGGGAAGACTAAGATTATTGGTTTTTTAGTGGATGATATTTCGGAGCCATTTTTTGCTGGTATAGCAAGGTTTATTGATGAGAAGGCTTCGGAAGAGGGATATAAAATTTTATTCAGTAGCACAAGGGGTAGTACAAAAAAGGCCATAGAATTGTTAGGTATTTTCAAGGAACGTCATGTTGATGGCTATGTTATTGCGCTTCCTGAGGGATTGGAAGATGAAGTCAACAAATTTATTGAGGCTAAGACCCCAGTAGTTCTGTTCGACCGGTATGTAAAGTCGGTAGAGACCAACTATGTAATTATAGACAATAAAAATAGCATGGGTAATGCAACACGCCATTTAATAGCCAATGGATATAAGAATATAGGGCTAGTTACGATACACTCGGCCGAGCAACAAATGATCGATCGGCTTCAAGGTTATGAGGAGGCGATGATTTCCTCTAAATTGCCACTTTGTGTTAAGAAACTTGATTACAAGGTCACGGATTCGCCTGTGCAGGACATTATTGATTTTCTAAATACACAAACTCAACTTGATGCGGTAATTTTTTCAGCAAATTATATCTGTATGGATGGATTAAGGGCATTTAAAAAGATTGGCAAAAGGATTTGGACTGATTTGGCTATAGTTTCTTTTGATGATTTTGAATTGCTGGAATTCTGCACCCCACCTGTAACAGCAGTTGCCCAACCGCTGAAAGCTATTGCAGATCACATCATGAAAATACTACTGAATAAATTGAATACTGAGCATGACGGGGGAAAGCCGGAACAGGTAATTTTGCCTGCGTCTATCATCATCAGGGAATCATCGCTTAGCAAAAATATGCAATCTGCTAATAATTAAAATTCACTATATATGACCATATCAGTTTTGAAAAAGGAAAGCATCTTAGCTTTGACTTTAATCGGATTATCCTTCATTTCATTTGCGCAAAATAAGAAAACTACCAGGTTGCCTATACCACAAGAACAATGGCAAGAGCATTGGTGGGAGCACGATCTATTGGTTTCCCGTGTTTACTATGATGATAATGTTGCATTTTATTACGATAAAAATATGGATACTTCTGTGACCTGGCCTTTTAAGGCTATGTCTGATACCTGGGCGTATGTGAAGAAAACTTATGGCGATTTTGGACCTGATCCGAGGTTATATGTAGTTTTTCATAAAGTGGTAAATGGTAAACTTGCTGGCGGTCATCCATCTTCTTATTTTAATAAAAGTCACGATTACCACAATACACTAGATTGTGGCTTATCCGACTGGACTAAACCGACTGGCGAGCAAATTGGGATGCCAATTCATGAAATTGGTCATATTGTAACTGGAAATAGTCATGGAGTCAATGGCTCACCATCAGATGCATTGTGGGGAGACAGTAAGTTTATGGAAATATTCAATTACGATGTATTAATGAATATTGGAAGGAAGGATGAGGCTGAACGCGTTTTTATTCAAATGCAAACTCAATACGATGATTTTCCAAGATCAGGAAGTCAGTGGTTTAAAAATTGGTTTTACCCGATTTATGAAAAACATGGTAAAGCAGCGGTTTTAAATACCTATTTTGAATTGCTGGCTAGAAATTTTCCAAAAGATCAGCACAATAGTTTTACGAGAAATCTAAATTGGGGTGAATTTATTCATTTTTGGAGCGCAGCAGCGGGGGTAAATCTTAAAAAGCAGGCAGAACTGGCATTCGGCTGGAGCCCTGAATGGGAAAAGGAGCTAAAAACTGCGCAACACGACTTTCCATTAAAGTACAAATAAATATGCTTGGCCTAAAAAGATCTGTAGCCGCCTGTATCCTGATGTTATCATTGACCTGTGCTTGCAACGATGGGAAGGCAAGTCGGGAGGTTAAGCGATTTGCCTCTGTAACAGGTGTGAAACCCGAAAAGTTGCAAGCTTATAAGAAGTTGCATGCTGCTGCATGGCCTGGTGTATTAAAGCGTATCAGAGCTTCAAATATTCAGAACTATTCCATTTATTTGAAGCGAATTGAGGGTAAATATTATCTGTTTAGCTATTTCGAATATGTTGGTGATAATTTAGATCGTGACATGAGGAAAATGGCTGCAGATACAGTTACTCAACGCTGGTGGAAAGAGACTGATCCATGTCAGCAACCTTTGCCAGACGCTACTGAAAAGAGAAAAATATGGAGTGATATGGAAGAAGTTTTTCATACCAATTGATATGGCGGTTTTGGCCGGTTAGCTTTTTGTAATAATCATAATTTAATCACAGGATAATGCATGCTTTTCGTAGAAAAGTCTATTTCTTTTTTTACTAAAACGTTTTAGTTTTGGGTACACGGTTGTTTTTGAGCGCTGTGTAATTTTCAACCTTAACCCATAACCAAAACTGAATGAAAAAATTTTACACAAATTTCGTCAGGCAACTTTACTTACCTCAAGTAATTTGCCTAGGCATCGCATTAAATTTGCTTGTTTTGTTCTCACCGGCTAGCGCCCAGAACTCAAAAATCCGGATATCGGGTGTCGTAAAAGACACAACGGGCGTAGGAATACCGGGCGCAAGTGTTTTTTTAGAGCAGAACAGAAATGTTGGGACTGTTACTGATAACAATGGTAAATTTACTTTAGAGGTTGCGCCCTCCTCAAAAGTAATGATATCATCAGTAGGTTTCGTTACCCGAAGCTTCATTGCTGATCCAAACAAATTACAAATCAACATTACGCTTACATCAGACGATGGAGCTTTATCAGAAGTTGTGGTAACGGCTTTTGGTAAAAAGGAAAGGAGAGAGGCTGTTGTTGGCTCAGTAACGAGCATCAGCCCTGCAAAACTAAAAATTCCGTCCAGCAACTTGACCAATGCTATGGCGGGGCAAATTGCTGGTGTTGTGGCCTACCAGCGAAGTGGTCAGCCGGGATTGGACAATTCTACGTTTTTTATTAGGGGGGTAACCACCTTTGGTTATAAGCAGGATCCGTTAATATTGGTAGATAACGTGGAATTGACGGCTAATGACCTGGCCAGGCTTCAGGTGGATGACATTCAAAGTTTTTCGATTTTAAAAGATGCCAGTGCGACGGCCTTATACGGAGCACGCGGTGCAAATGGAGTAATCCTGGTCACTACAAAGGAAGGTGTAGAAGGAAAAGCTCAGGTGAACGTTCGTTTTGAAAATTCAATTTCCGAAGCGACGCAGCAAATCAATATTGCTGATCCAATAACTTACATGACGATGCTCAATGAAGCGATCAAAACAAGAAATGTTTTAGGAACACCTCGTTATTCACAGAACGATATTTATAATACACAGCAAACACTTGCGAATGCACCAGGAAGTAATCAGTATGTTTATCCAGCTGTGAACTGGCTCAATGAGCTTTTCAAAGAAAGGACAAATAATCAACGGTTAAATGCAAGCGTAAGCGGCGGCGGGAAAATAGCGCGGTATTATATCGGTACGTCTTATAATTTGGATAATGGAAATTTAAAGGTTAGTCCGGTCAACAATTTTAATAATAATGTGAAGTTGGAGAACTATCAACTTCGTTCAAATATTAATATCAATGTAACGCCAACTACTGAAATCGTCTTGAGGCTGTCTGGGACTTTTGATGAATATAATGGCCCTTTAACGGCAGATGGTTCTTTTGCTTCTGATTTGTATTTTAAAGCATTGCATACAAGTCCGGTTGACTTTCCCGCGTTCTTTCCTGAAAATGCCGCCTTAGGAATAGATACCCATATTTTATTCGGAAATAGAAGGGCGGGGACAGGAACTGACTTATATACAAATCCATATGCAGACATGATGAAGGGATTTAAGTCATTCTCAAGATCCAGAATGTCTGCACAATTGGAATTGAATCAGAACTTGGAATTTTTTACCAAAGGTTTGACCTTTAGAGGGATCTTTAATACCAATCGATATTCTTATTTTGATCTGTCCCGCTCTTATAAACCCTTCTATTATGATGTAGCGACATATGATCGTTTTACTAATGACTACACTTTAAATTGGTTAAATAGTAGTTCTGGACAAGCTACTGAATATCTGGATTATGCTGGCGGTGCAAATGATATCAATACATTTTTATATTTACAAGGCGTTTTAGACTACAGCAGACAAATTGGGCAAAATCATAATATTGCGGCTACTTTGATTGGCACACGTCAACAGACTTTGAAGGCGAATGCAATTGACCCGGCAACACTTACACCTACTTTACAATATTCTCTGCCTTACCGGAACTTAGGGCTTTCAGGGCGTACAACGTACTCATATGCTAGCAGGTACTTCCTAGAATTTAATTTTGGCTATAATGGTACAGAACGTTTTGCCGCTAAAAATCGGTATGGATTCTTTCCTACCATTGGAGCGTCCTGGCTAATTTCAAAGGAAAAATTTTGGGGTGATGGAATCAATAATGTTGTTAACAAATTGAAACTTAGAGGTAGTTATGGTCTTGTTGGTAACGATGCTATTGGTGCTCAACGCTTTTTTTACTTGTCAACTGTTAATTTGAATGGTGGTAACTCAGCTTCATTTGGTCAGGACAATGGGATTTCAAGGCCAGGTGTAAGTATTCAAAATTATGCAAATGATGATGTAACCTGGGAGAAATCGAAGCAGTTAAATATTGGATTAGAATTTACGTTATTTAAAAGCTTGAATATCATTGCAGAAGGGTATAAGCAAGATCGTTACGATATATTAATGCAACGTGTGGCAACAGCCACAAATGGCTTGGAAGCAGGCGTGAGCTCAAACATTGGAAAAGCTAAATCGAGGGGGGTAGATTTGTCTGCTGATTACAGTAAAACAATATCAAAATCTTTCTGGATGTCTGGGCGTGCAAACTTTACTTTCTCGCAGAATAGGTATGTAAATTACGAACAACCTGCTTATCAAGAGCCTTGGCGTATTCTGAATGGGCAGAAAATAGGGGTTAGATGGGGCTACATCGCGGAAAGATTATTTGTAGACGATAATGAGGCAGCGGCTTCTCCATCCCAACTTTTTAATAATGCAAACCCTCCTAAAGGGGGTGATATTAAGTATCGCGATATGAATGGTGATGGAAAGATCACAGCGGCCGATCAAGTGTTTTTAGGTTTGCCTGAAACTCCGGAAATCGTTTACGGATTTGGTATTTCAAGTGGGTTCAAAAATTTCGACTTATCTGCATTTTTCCAGGGTGTTGGTAGAACTTCTTTCTTTATTGATCCTAGAAGTACCAGCCCATTTTTGAATAATCGTCAGGTACTGCAGCCATTTGCAGATAGTTATTGGTCTGAAGAAAAGCAAAACCTATATGCTAAGTTCCCAAGATTAGGATTAAATGCAAACGATGTAGAGAACAATATGCAGACCAGCTCATGGTGGATGCGCGATGGGGCATTTATAAGACTGAAATCCCTGGAATTGGGTTATACCATTCCGGATAAGATAACTAAGAGAGCTTTTATACAAAAATGCAGGATTTACTTTAACGCACTTAATTTGGTAACCTTCAGCAGATTTAAAGATTGGGATCCGGAATTATCCTCAAATGGTTTTAGTTATCCATTGCAGAAGGTGTACAACATTGGCCTAAACATTAACTTATAATAACGACCAGCTATGAAATTTCAAATACAACTATTAACTGGTGCACTTTTATTTGTGACTTCCTTTACATCATGTAAGAAATATTTAGACGTTACCCCAGATAATGTCGCAACCATTGATTATGCCTTTCGTAATCGTAACGAAACGGAAAATTACCTTTTTACTTGTTATTCAACATTACAGCGCATGACCATTGGGCCAAGCGATCCTGCCTTTACAAGTTCAGGGGAGATTTACTATCCAAATAACTTAGACGAAGCGACACTTGGTGGGGGTAATGATGTTGGTTTTCGTATACTAAATGGAAACCAGAACTCTGATAATCCAGCTTTAAATTATTGGAACGGTCAAAATCTAGGACAATCTCTTTTTACTGCCATTCGGAGATGTAATATCTTTTTGGAAAATATTGACAAGCCAAAAGATTTGCCTCAATTTGAAAAAAGCAGATGGATTGCAGAGGTAAAGTTTTTAAAAGCTTACTATCATTATTATTTGCTTCGTATGTATGGACCAATACCTTTAATACGTACAAACGCAGCAATTGATGCAAGTACGGAAGAACTTAGGGTGAAGCGTGAACCAGTTCAGGTGGCTTTTAAATATGTTGAAGATCTTATTGATGAGGCAACACCTGATTTGCCAACTACGATACAAAACCCTGTTCAGGGTTTAGGACGGATAACACAGCTTATAGCATTGTCGCTAAAGGCAGAAATATTAACGACAGAAGCGAGTCCATTCTTTAATGGAAATCCTGATTATGCAGGATTTAAAGATAAGGATGGCACCCAACTTTTTCCGGTGGTGTATGATCCGGAAAAGTGGAGAGTTGCAATGAACGCTTGCAGATTAGCGATTGACTATTGTATTGGAAATAATTTAGCGTTGTATAAATTTATTGCACCGGGAAATTTTCCAACGCTGCCTGACCGATTAAAAACGATAATGGACATTAAGCAAAGCATCACAGAAAAGTGGCAGCTAAATCCAGAACTAATTTGGGCAACGAACAATACTTTTGGAAATCAGAATATGTCTATCCCTAGATTGAATTCTGAAATGGTAGAAAATTTAGGTGGTGCACCTGGAAACTTCGCCGTGCCTATTGTAATGGCAGAGTTGTTTTACACTAAAAATGGCGTTCCTATGAACGAGGATAAGGCCTATGATTATCGGGGGCGCTATACTGTTGATAATGTTCCATCATCTGAGGAATATGTGTTGGAATCGGGTTATGAAACTGTTAAAATGCATATGGGGCGTGAACCAAGGTTTTATGCAGACCTGGCATTTGACGGAAGCAAGTATCTGGGCAATGGAAATGTAACCCCAACAGATCTTTTTCATGTTGAAGCAAGAGGAGCCACCTCTGTAGCTGGACCAAAAGATAATGTCAGGGTAAATGTTTCCGGTTATTGGCCGCAAAAGTTGGTGAGCTATCAATCTGTTTATGGCAAAGATGTAACGGAAAACAGTTACCATATGCCTTTGATTCGTCTTGCCGGGTTGTATTTAATGTATGCTGAAACCGTAAATGAAGTCAACGGGCCAACTGCTGAAGCCTTCAAATATATTGATCTTGTTCGGGAAAGAGCCGGATTAGAAGGTGTAAAAGACTCTTGGACCAAATATTCTTCAAATCCTACAAAGCCGGATACTAAAAACGGACTTCGTTCAATCATACAACAGGAGAGAAGGATTGAACTCTGTTTTGAAGGTAGGATAGGTTGGGACTTAAGAAGGTGGAAAGTAATGCAACAAGTATTAAGTACGCCATTGCAGGGATGGAATATCTCAGAGGAATCTGCCGTAGGTTATTACAGACAAAGAAATTTAGCGATACCTGTATTTGGTTTAAAGGATTACTTATGGCCGATAAAATATGATGAATTGATAATTAACCCAAATCTTGTACAAAATCCTTACTGGTAAATTCTTCCACGCTAAAAAAAGACGATTATGAAATTTATTCAATTGAATGCGAGAAGCAACTTCGCCAGTATATTAATGCTGACTTTAGGAAGTATGCTTTTATTAATGGTTTCTTGTAAAGAAACCGAAGGCTTTAACACAGCTGTTTCTAGCGATCCTACCAAGCCTTCACAAGTGACTGCGGTAAAAGTTGATAATTACGCTGGTGGAGCTGTAATCACTTATTCTCTGCCAAAGACTGATAACTTGCTATATATTATGGCAGAGTACCGCATTAATGATCGGGTGGTGAGGCAGTCAAAGTCCTCTTATTATACCGATACAATTCGGGTAGAGGGGTTTGAAAAAAGTCAGGATTATGATGTGACCTTATACGCTGTGTCCAGAGCGGAAGTAAAGTCAGACCCAATGACAGTTAAAGTTCATCCTCAGATACCTTCTTACCTTGCCGTTCGTCCATCGGTGATGATGCAAGCGGATTTTGGAGGCGTTAATGTTGTGGCAAGTAACCCGGATAAGCAACCAATTGGAGTTATTGTGATCTCTACAGATGCAACAACCGGAAAGCTTCTTCCAGTGGAACAGTACTATACAACAGTAGCAAATGTAAATTTTAGTGTGCGTGGTTACGATGCAATTGAGCGAGACTTTGGAGTATATATTACTGATAGATGGGGGAATATCTCTGACACGCTGAAGGCTAAGATCACACCAATTTTTGAAGAACTCGTTCCTAAGTCAGGTTTTAGTGAGTATCGTCTTGCCTCGGATGCTACGCTTGGGGCTACCGGCCTTGGATGGAACACTACCCGGTTATGGGATGACAATACGAAGGATCCGGGATGGCATACTGAAGCGGGCTCAGGGAAGCCATTACAAATTTGCACATTTAGCATTGGTAAGCTGACTAAACTTAGTAGGTATAAACTTTGGGAAAGAGGTGAAGCCTTTGGGAATAATTATGCCTATAAACATGCAAATGCTAAAACATGGACGTTATGGGGGTCTGACAAAACTGCACCACAAGATATAGAATTGCCTTTGACTTCAGAATATGGTACAGTTGTGGGCGATTGGGTTAACCTGGGTAATTTCACATGTCCACCACCGCCATCAGGAAGTTCGCCGAATCAAATTACGCCTGCGGATTTGGCTGCAGTATATGCTGGCTTTGAATTCAATATTCCATTAAGTGCACCCAAAGTAAAGTTTATCCGTTTGGCTGTAAGTTCTACATGGGGTAAAACGGATTTTGCACACGTGATGGAATTATCCTTTTACGGAAATACCAAATAATGTCAGATTTTAAAACAGCTAATATGAAATTTAATATATATATCCTAACTGCCTGCATTGCCACTTTATTTTTGGTTAATAGCTGTAGTAAAGACGCGCTTGATTACAGAGACTACCTCGACGGCGCAGAGAAAACATATCCCGGACTTCCAAAGCAAATACAGGCGGCTCCAGGAAACCATAGAGTAACCCTTTCATGGCATCCCAGTCCTGATCCAACTGTAACCCAGTATAGAATATTCTGGAATAATGGTGCTGATTCTGTTCAATTCAATTCAAATAATCATAATCCAGCGGATATGATTTCTAAAATGATTGAGAATTTAAATGAATATGATTATTCATTTACGGTGTATTCTTATGACCAAAAAGGAAATCGTTCTGTTCCAGTTGCTATTAATAATGTTAAAGTTTATGGCGAAAGTTACGCAGCAAGTTTAACGAATAGGTTTTTAAATGTAGCTACCCCATATGATCTGGGTACAAGTGGAATTACCTTGAATTTTGAAAAAGCAGATACAATTAATGTGGCTACGGAGATTAAATACACGATGAATGACAATATGATTAAATCGTTAACAATTGATTCTTCTGTATACTCAATTTATCTGCCTGGTTATAAATCAGGTACACCAATTTTATACAAATCAAGTTACAAGCCTGTAAGTAATGCTATTGACATATTCACGACTACAGATTATACAAGTCTGTCAAATATTATTATTCCGTTAGACAAATCCTTATTTAAGGAAGTTCATGTTACAAATGATGTGGGTACTTACAACGGCTCAACATCTCTTAGTCAAATATGGAATGGAAACACTAGTCCAACAGGGTATCCGGATATCTTTCACAGTGATGGAAGCCATCCGCTTCCGCATCAGTTGACATTTGATTTAGGAAAAATATATACTGGTTTATCTCAGTTTGAAATTATAGGTCGCGACTGTTGTAATAATCCAGTTAGATTTGAGATTTGGGGAGTATCGGTTTTAGATGCCTCAACGATTACAGCAACCCCTCCAAACGTAGCTGGATGGAGCCAGGAAATGCAAGGCAGGGGCTGGAGTTTACTGAAAGATGTGACTCGTACTGATGATGGGAAAGCACCATATAAAGTGAAGTTTGATGAAAATTCAATTCCTGTGCGATACATTAGAATCAGGGTAATTGGCACCTCAAGTGGAGATGCTGCCTATAGTAACATCAGTGAAGTATCTTTCTGGTATAAATAACAAGGACAAAAATAGAAATGACAAAACAAATTTTAAAACCATTATTGGTTTCTTTCATCCTGTTGCTGTGTTACAGCAGCAGGATTTCTGCCAATACAACTAAACTGATTTCGAAAAAAGGATTTAACCTTACTTTCGTCACTCCAAGCTCCTGGCATAACGAAGCCGTGAACCAACATTTGATAGAGGTGTTTTTCAAGGTTTATCCAAAACTTGTTAAGACTTTCAATAAGGACGCCACAAGAAATGTAAAAGTATCTGTAGATAGTCTTTATGACGGTGTTGCTTATGCAAACAATGGCGCTATTGTAATCAGTCAGGCTTGGTTGGAAAAACATCCTGAGGATACAGATCTATTAACCCACGAAGTAATGCATCTTGTACAGGCCTACCCAAATGGCAGTGGTCCGGGATGGTTAACAGAAGGAATTGCAGACTACGTACGGTTTAAATTTGGCGTGGATAATAAAGGAGCAGGATGGTCTTTGCCGGCTTTTAAAAGTTCATTTAGCTATACCAATAGCTACCGTGTGACGGCAGGCTTTTTAAATTGGCTGGAAGCAGAACACAATGGTCTGGTTAAATCTGCAGACAAATTACTTCGTGCCAAAACCTTCACCAATGATTTTTGGGAAAAACAAACTGGTAAGTCATTAGACTCGCTTTGGGATGATTATGCCAAACAAGCATCTAAAACAACATAAACACAATAAATACGCAAATGAAAACAGGAAACTTTAATATGATAAGAACGATGGTCCTTGCTGTTATAGCAGGTCTTTGCATCAGTATCACTAGTTATGCGCAGGATACAAAAAAACCGACGGTTTCGTTAAGAGAAGCACAACAGGATTTTGTAAATTTAGGTTTTGGAATGTTCATCCATTACAATATCCCAACTTATATGAATGATGATTGGGCTGATCCGGATGCTTCTCCGTCAATTTTTAACCCAAAGAAATTAAATGCTGAGCAATGGGCTAAAGCAGCGAAGTCGGCAAATATGTCTTATGGTTGTTTAACAACAAAGCACCATAGTGGTTTCGCAATTTGGGATACTAAAACTACAGATTATAGTGTGATGAACAGCCCGTATAAAAAAGACGTGGTACGGGAATATGTAAATGCTTTTCGCAAGCAGGGCCTGGGAGTAGCACTTTATTATTCTATTCTGGACACACACCATAAATTGCGCCCTGGGCATATTACTCCGGTCCATATAAAAATGATTAAACAACAGCTTACTGAATTGATGACTAACTATGGTGAAATTAAGGCGCTAATCATAGATGGCTGGGATGCGCCTTGGTCAAGAATTTCCTATGATGATGTTCCTTTTGAAGAAATGTATACATTAATAAAATCTCTTCAGCCAAGTTGCGTAGTGATGGACTTAAATTCTGCAAAATATCCAGCAGAAGCATTATTTTATACAGATATCAAATCTTATGAGCAAGGTGCGGGTCAACACATTTCGAAAGAAAGCAACCGTCTTCCTGCACTTGCTTGCCTGCCTTTACAGGAGAATTGGTTTTGGAAAGAGTCATTCCCAACAACAGCGGTGAAATCACCTGAAAAAATGATTAAGGAGAATGCCCTTCCATATAATCAGATCTATTGTAACTTTCTTTTAAATGTTGCACCGAATCGTGATGGATTGATTGATGACAATGCTATAGTTGCACTGAAAGAAATGGGTAAACTATACCAGCCAGTTTCATCTTTACCTAAATTCCCGGAAGGACCGGCACCGATCATTTCACCGAACCTGGCTAAATTTAAACCTGCTGATGGCAGCTGGAGTGATGATATGAATATTATGGACTTTGGTAATGATGATAATTTTGGCACTTCCTGGAGTTCTAATCCTTCGGTTAAAAATCCTTGGTTTGAAATTGACCTTCAAAAAGATCAAAGATTTAATACGATCGTAATTACTGAAAGGAGACCGAATATTAATAGTTATAGACTAGAGTATTTTTCGAATGGGGTATGGAAGCCGCTTACTTCAGGAAATGAAACGAATAAAGTAAAAATTCATCGGTTTGAAAGCGTATGGGGAGGGAAAGTTAGGATCTTGATAGATGGGTCTAAATCTAACCCATCAATTGCTGAATTTGGTGTTTATAATGAACGAAGGTTGTAATTCTGGTTATTGTTCAGTTAGTAAATAATAATGTTATAACTTTATCAAAGATAAAACTCAAATATAATCTGATGAAACACTTTTTTCTTTTTAACGTGATGATTGCTTTCTTCTTTCTTAACCAGGCATCAGCTCAAAAAGCTCTTGCGGAAGAAGATGTGGTAGCTTACGTTAATCCCTTAATGGGTACACAATCTAAAATTGACCTTTCTAACGGAAACACCTACCCAGCCATTGCTTTACCCTGGGGCATGAATTTCTGGACCCCGCAAACGGGAAAAATGGGAGATGGATGGCAGTATACCTATGACGCTGACAAGATCCGCGGATTTAAGCAAACGCATCAGCCAAGTCCCTGGATGAACGATTACGGTCAGTTTTCAATTATGCCAGTAACGGGTAAGCTAAAATTTAAGGAAGATGACCGTGCAAGCTGGTTTTCGCACAAATCTGAAACCGTAACACCTTATTATTATAGTGTTTATCTTGCTGATGCGGATGTTAGTACTGAAATTACGCCTACTGAAAGAGCAGCGCAGTTCCGATTTACTTTCCCTAAATCAGAGGAATCTTATGTTGTTGTAGATGCGTTTGATAAAGGGTCATATGTTAAAATTATTCCTGCTGAACGAAAAATTGTGGGTTACAGCACAAAACATGCACATGGAACTCCTAAGAACTTTAAAAACTACTTTGTGATTTATTTTGATAAAGCATTTGCATCTGCCAATACTTTTAAGGGAAACGATCTTTTAAATGATGTTTTAGAACAGACTGCAGATCATACTGGTGCTGTGATCGGTTTTAAAACAACTAAAGCCGAAAGGGTAAATCTGAAGGTGGCTTCCTCGTTTATCAGCATTGAGCAGGCAGAACTTAATTTAAAAAGGGAATTGACAGGCGACAATTTTGAGCAGACTAAAGCCAGGGCAAAAAGTATATGGAACAAAACCCTGAGCCGTTTAACTGTTGAAGGTGGTACCCTGGATCAGAAACGTACTTTTTACAGTTGCCTTTACCGCACCTTGTTTTTTCCGAATAAATTGTACGAATTGGATGCCAGCAATAAGGTAGTACACTGGAGTCCATACAATGGCAATGTTTTACCTGGATATATGTTTGGTGGTACAGGTTTTTGGGATACTTTCAGGGCACTATATCCCTTCTTAAATTTAATGTACCCCGCAATCAATAAGGAAATGCAGGAAGGCTTGGCCAATGATTATAAAGAAGGGGGATGGCTGCCGGAATGGTCGAGTCCTGGGTATGCGAACATAATGGTTGGTAATAATTCTGCCGCTGTGGTTGCTGATGCTTATATTAAAGGCCTGAGGGGATATGACGTTAATACTTTGTGGGAAGCTGTAAAACACGGGGCCAATAATGAAGGACCGATGACTGCTGTTGGTCGTGCTGGTGTTAAGTATTACAATGAACTTGGCTACGTGCCGTATGATGTAAATATTAATGAAAATGCCGCCAGGACGCTTGAGTATGCTTATGATGACTTTGCCATTTACCAATTGGGCAGAGCTCTGGGTAAACCTGCCGCTGAGATTGAGGTGTATAAAAACCGGGCGATGAACTATAAAAAACTATTTGATCCGGCCAGTGGTTTGATGCGCGGCAAAAATAAGGATGGTAAGTTCCAGTCGCCATTTAATCCTTTTAAATGGGGAGATGCATTTACAGAAGGCAACAGCTGGCATTATTCATGGTCGGTATTTCAGGATATTGACGGCCTCTCCAGGCTGATGGGCGGAAAAAATAAGTTCATCGAGAAGCTGGATTCAGTATTTACCCTTCCTCCTGTGTATGACGATAGTTATTACGGAGGCACGATTCATGAGATCAGAGAAATGCAAATTGCAAACATGGGTCAATACGCACATGGCAACCAGCCGATTCAGCATATGATTTATTTGTACAATTATGCGGGTCAACCCTGGAAAACCCAATACTGGGCGAGGGAGACGATGAACAGGATGTACAAAGCTACACCGGATGGTTATTGTGGTGACGAAGACAACGGACAAACGTCTGCCTGGTACGTATTTTCTGCCTTAGGATTTTATCCCGTTACGCCAGCGGTAGACCAGTATGTTTTGGGTGCACCCTTGTTTAAAAAAGTAACTTTGAATTTGGAGAACGGTAAAAAAGTGATCATAAATGCCAGCTCAAACAGTGCATCGAATAAGTACATTAAGGCATTTAAGTACAATGGTAGGCTTTATGGGAAGAACTGGATTAGTCATGCCTCATTGATGAAGGGGGCTACTATTGACATCGATATGTCTGACCAGCCCAATACATTACGTGGAACAAAACAGGAAGATTTTCCCTATTCCATTTCTGCAGAAAAATAAACAACTCTGATTAATTCTTTTAGGAAGCCATTGTGATTAAGATCATGATGGCTTCTTCACAAGCGTATAGTACACTAGAATTTGTGATGGGACCTAAGCCCAATTTGCTAAATACCAATTAATATGGTATCATAGCGGCATGAAATCTATTTTTTCGAACTTAACATTTCAAGTGCTGCTGGCGATTGCGCTTGGCGTAACAGTAGGTGCGTTTTTTCCCGGTTTTGCACCACATGCTAAGTTGATCAGTCAAAGTTTTATCAATATGATCAGCATGCTCATTGCGCCGATTATATTTTTTACCATCGTTTTAGGTATCGCTCATATGGGGGATATGAAAAAAGTAGGACGTGTTGGTGGAAAGGCTTTGTTGTATTTTGAGATTGTAACCACATTGGCCATTGCAATAGGTATGGTAGTGGCCAATGTATTAAAACCTGGTGAAGGGATTAAGGTGCCGCAGGGGGATAGCTCTAAAATCCAGACTTACGCAGATCAGGCAGGTGGGATCAATTGGCTGGAATTTATTTCGCACATTATTCCTCATAATGTATTTGAGTCTTTTACCAAGGGCGACATTTTGCAAATTCTCTTTTTTGCGATTCTTTTTGGTTATGGATTGAGTAAACTTGCTGAAGATGGCAAATCCTTGCTGGGTACTTTTGAGAAAATCAGCAAAGTGCTGTTTAACATCATGAAAGTAGTGATGCGTTTCGCTCCGCTGGGTGCCTTTGGTGGTATGGCTTATAGTGTGGGAACTTATGGCTTGCATACCCTATTGCCAATGGCCAAACTAATGGGATCGGTTTATTTAACCTGCATCCTGTTTATTTTTGTGGTACTCAACGGCATTTGCCGTTATTATAAATTTAGCCTTTGGCAATATTTGAAATACATTCGCCAGGAAATTCTGATTGTTTTGGGTACCTCTTCATCTGAATCGGTTTTGCCCAGTATGATGCAGAAGATGGAAGCCATTGGGTGTAAAAAATCTGTGGTAGGATTGGTTATCCCTACCGGTTATTCATTTAACCTGGACGGGACTGCGATTTACCTTTCTATGTCGGTTATATTTTTGTGTCAGGTTTTTGGCGTATCGCTGAGCATAGGGCAGCAGCTTTCTGTACTGGCCGTATTAATGGTAACGAGTAAAGGTGCTGCAGGGGTAACGGGAAGTGGATTTATTGTATTGGCTTCTACTTTAACTGCGCTTAAAATCATGCCAGTTGAGCACATCGCAATTTTGCTGGGTGTAGATAGATTTATGTCTGAAGCCCGCGCAATCACCAATATGATAGGTAATGGAATTGCTACAATTGTAATTGCAAAAAGTGAGAACGAATTTGATGAGGCTAAGTATCAGCTGGCTATTCAGCCTGCCGCAATAGAAAAGGCAGAGGAGAATGTTTAATTAATGGCTCATTTAAATAATTATGGACTTGATATTGCATTCCATTTTACTTAGGTTTGCAACAAAAAAATAGAAACATGAGTGTTTTAGTAAATAAGGATTCGAAAGTTATTGTTCAGGGTTTTACCGGAAATGAAGGTTCATACCATGCTTCGCAAATGATAGAATACGGAACTAATCTTGTTGGCGGGGTTACTCCTGGTAAAGGCGGTCAAACGCATCTTGATAAACCTGTATTTAATACTGTTAAAGATGCTGTAGATCAGGCTGGTGCCAATGTGTCTATTATTTTTGTGCCACCTGCTTTTGCTGCAGATGCGGTAATGGAAGCTGCTGAGGCTGGAATTAAAGTGATTGTTTGTATTACTGAAGGTATCCCGACAAAGGATATGATTCAGGTTAAAGAATATATTTCTGATAAAGATTGTATCCTGATTGGTCCTAACTGTCCGGGTGTAATTACTGCAGATGAAGCTAAAGTGGGTATTATGCCAGGCTTTATCTTTAAAAAAGGTAAAATTGGTGTGGTATCTAAATCAGGTACTTTAACTTATGAGGCTGTTGACCAGGTTGTAAAAGCTGGTATGGGCATCTCTACTGCAATTGGTATTGGTGGTGACCCAATTATTGGTACTACCACTAAACAAGCTGTTGAATTGCTAATGAACGATCCTGAAACTGAAGGTATCATCATGATTGGTGAAATTGGTGGCGGTATGGAAGCTGAAGCTGCACTTTGGATTAAAGATAACGGTACGAAACCTGTAGTAGGTTTTATCGCTGGTCAGACTGCACCTGCGGGTCGTAGAATGGGGCATGCTGGTGCCATTGTTGGTGGTGCTGATGATACTGCTGCTGCTAAAATGAAAATTATGGCAGAGTGTGGGATTACTGTAGTAGAAAGTCCTGCTGAAATTGGTGCTGCTATGGTAGCATTGATGAACAAGTAAGCAAATACAAGTTTTGATATAGGAGCCCTGGTGACAACATCACCGGGGCTTTTTTTTTGGCCTGAACTGAATGACTGAATTATGGCAATGCAGCTAAACTATTGTGCCTCCTTAAGCGTATATTAGTATATACACAAATGCTATGAATGCAATGATCGGTAAAACAGTGGTATTGGGCGGAATGTTGTGGCTAAGCAGTCTGCTCGCCTGCGCTCAAAAACAAGAAAAAACTAAAGAGGTAGTACTACCTAAAAAAACGACAAACCGTATGGAGTGGAATAAATTAACGAAAGAGGAAGAAGCTGTAATTGTGCATAAAGGCACGGAGTATCCGGGTACCGGAAAGCTGCTGAACAATAAAGAAAAAGGTACATATGTTTGCAGGCGTTGTGATGCTCCGTTATACCGTTCTGAGTCAAAATTTGAGTCGGAATGCGGATGGCCAAGTTTTGATGATGAAATTAAAGGTGCTGTGATCAGGATTCCCGATGCCGATGGCATGCGTACAGAAATTGTTTGCTCGAATTGTAAGGCGCACCTGGGGCATGTCTTCTTTGGTGAAGGATTTACAGCGAAGAATACAAGGAACTGTGTGAACTCTATTTCTATGAAATTTGTTCCTGATAAGAAATAGTTTAATTAAGGAGGAAATTTTAGGTGTGCCTGAGGATAAATCCTTAGGCATTTTTTGTTTCTAAGCATTTTGTTTGTTTATGTTTGCCTGCTCACCAACTAAAGTAAATAGATGAAGTATTGTTTATTGTTATGCGGTATGTTACTTTCCTTTACAGGATTCGCACAAAATACAGGCACTGCGCAGGATGAAAATCCAGCATTGAGCAGCCTTGATAAAACCAAAAGGACCGGAATTTCCGGCAAATCTGACAACACCATTACCAAAACCGGTTTTGCTACTTATTACGCTAAAAAGTTTGAAGGAAGACGTACAAGCAGTGGAGCAAAATATCGTGCTAAAAAGATGACTGCCGCTCACCTTCATTTGCCATTTGGAACTATTGTAACGGTTACCAACCTTAGCAATGGTAAGTCTGTAGAGGTAGAAGTAAACGACAGAGGCCCTCATTCAAAAAAATATATGATTGATATTTCTGAAGGCGCAGCTAAAGAACTTGGGTTTTACAGGATGGGGCAGTCACGTGTAGAAATTAGTTATACACTTCCTGAAGACGAAGAGGCAGATTAAGTCCTCCGCTTTAACTTTAACCCGGTTAAAGTCAGTTTTTTAAAATTTTCCACAAATTTTATATACAAATGCCGCACTGTAAAAACCTACAATGCGGCATTTTTTAGCGTAATAAATGCGTCATTTTCTCCTCATGCTGTGGATAAAAATGGACGCTTGTTAAGAACTATTCTGCTGAACCCGAGCTCGCTTACTTTATATTTGTTAACACAACGTTCATATACAAACCACTACAATTTTTCTTGTTAAGGTGTTGGTATTTAATTATTTGAGGTTTGACGATCTTATTCAGGTCAATTAAATCCTTTAGTTAAATACGGCTTGGTTGACGATTTAGATTTATGGGGAATATTGAATGAACTTTGTGGATTATTTACATTTATAAAACTGGTGCATATGCAAGAAGAAGAAGTATTATTAAGGGAAAATAAAGACAGGTTTGTTTTATTGCCTATTAAATATCCAGCCATCTGGGAAATGTACAAAAAGAGTGAGGCGAGTTTCTGGACTGCTGAGGAAATTGACTTGTCTGACGATCAGAAACATTGGGATAACCTTAATGATGGTGAGCGACATTTTATTTCTCATATTCTTGCTTTCTTTTCTGCCAGTGACGGAATTGTGAATGAAAACCTTGCGGTAAATTTCATGAGCGAGGTTCAATTGCCTGAGGCCCGTTGCTTTTACGGTTTCCAGATCATGATGGAAAATATCCATTCGGAGACCTATGCGTTACTGATCGATACTTACATTAAAGATCCGGAAGAAAAAGACCGTCTGTTTCATGCTATAGAAACTGTACCTTGCGTTAAGCGTAAGGCAGAATGGGCATTACGCTGGATTGATAACGGTAATTTTGCGGAACGATTGGTGGCTTTTGCAGCAGTTGAAGGGATTTTCTTCAGCGGATCTTTCTGTTCTATTTTCTGGTTGAAGAAACGCGGACTGATGCCGGGATTGACATTTAGCAATGAACTTATCTCAAGAGATGAGGGTTCTCATTGTGAATTTGCATGCCTGTTGTATGGAATGCTGAAAAATAAATTGAGCGAAGAGCAGGTTCATGGAATCATTAGCGATGCCGTGGAAATTGAAAAAGAATTTGTCACCGATGCGCTTCCTGTTGCCTTAATTGGCATGAATGCTAAATTGATGTCGCAGTATATTGAATTTGTTGCTGACAGATGGTTGCAGGAATTGGGTTACAGCAAAATATATAACGCAACCAATCCTTTCGACTTTATGGAAATGATTTCCCTGCAGGGGAAAACCAATTTCTTTGAAAAAAGGGTAGGAGATTACCAGAAAAGTGGTGTGCTGACCTCTTCTGAAGATAAAGCTGCGGCTTTTTCTCTGGATGACGATTTTTAGCCAGCTACAACTATTTATTTGGCGTTCTCAAACTACTAATAAAGAATTACTACTTAATACCTGAAAAATATGTTTGTACTAAAAAGAGATGGCCGCAAAGAAGCGGTGAGATTTGATAAGATAACTGCCCGGATAGAAAAGTTATGTTATGGTTTTAACGCGGAATTGGTTGATCCAATTGATGTGGCTAAAAAGGTGATTGAAGGATTGTACGATGGCGTAACAACTTCAGAACTTGATAATCTTGCTGCGGAGACTGCCGCCTCTTTGACAACCAAGCATCCTGATTATGCTCTTTTAGCCTCTCGTATTGCAGTGTCTAACTTGCATAAAAATACCACCAAGTCGTTTTCTAAAACGATGGAAATGCTGTATAATTATATTGATGAGAAAACAGGTAAACCTTCTTCTCTGATTGCAGATGATGTATGGGAAGTAATCAAAGAAAATGCTGATATCCTTGATAGTACCATTATTTACGACAGGGATTTTGGTTTTGACTATTTCGGTTTTAAAACCCTGGAAAAATCATATTTGCTAAAAGTTGAAGGCCAGATTGTAGAGCGTCCGCAACAT